>NZ_JAKEDR010000189.1 GCF_023653455.1 Paraclostridium ghonii | reverse complement strand
GGGTAAGTAATAAAAAGTATACTTTAAATAATAGCGGAGTCTTAATGAGTGAAAAATTAGCAAAATTATTGAAAGTTAAAGAAGGAGATTCAATAATATTAAAAAATGAGGATAATAAAGAGTTTAATGTGAAAGTTTCAGGAATAGTAGAAAACTATGTAGGACATTACATATATATGACGCCTCAAGTATATGAAAATATGTTTAATGAAGAAGTTAGATTTAATGAAGTTTTAATTAATACTAAAGATAGTATTTCTCAGGAGAAGTTAGGTAAGGATATGATGAATCTACCTAATATAAATTCAGCTACCTTTAACACAAGTGCAAAGAGTTCTTTTTCTGATATGATCACTAATTTAAATAGTGTAGTTGCACTTATAATAGTATCTGCAGGGGCTTTAGCCTTTATAGTTTTATATAATCTTACAAATGTTAATATAAGCGAAAGAATAAGAGAAATAGCAACAATAAAAGTTTTAGGTTTTTATGATAACGAAGTATCTTCATACGTGTTTAGAGAAAACATAATTTTAACTATAATAGGAACAATTATAGGATTGTTTTTAGGGGTCTTCTTACATAGGTTTATAATGACTACGGCAGAACTTGAATTTGTTATGTTTGGAAGAGAAATAAAAACTATAAGTTTTATATTATCTGGTATGCTTACATTTGTATTTGCAAGCTTAGTAAATCTTTGTATGTATTTTAAGCTCAAAAAAATTAAGATGGTTGAATCTCTAAAATCTGTAGATTAATAAATAAAGGATGGTAAAAATGATTTATGAGAATATTTTAAAAGCAACTTTTATAAAACGTCCAAATCGATTTATAGCACACTGTATGGTAAATGACAAAGAAGAAACTGTTCATGTGAAAAATACAGGAAAGTGTAGAGAACTTTTATTAGAGGGATGTACTGTATACTTGCAAGAACATGATAATCCTAATAGAAAAACTAAATATTCTTTAATAAATGTTTTAAAAGGAAATAGATTAATCAATATGGACTCTCAAGTTCCAAATAAAGTAGCTTATGAAGCTCTATTAAGCAAAAAAATAATTCTTCCAGGAATAGATGAAGAAATAGTAAGTATAAAATGTGAAAAGACATATAAATCATCTAGATTTGATATTTATATAGAAACAAAGACTAAGAAAGCTTTTGTGGAAGTAAAAGGGGTTACTTTAGAAGAAAATGGTGTAGTTCTATTTCCTGATGCAAAAACTGAAAGAGGAGTTAAACATGTTGGCGAACTTATAGGAGCCAGTAAAGAAGGCTATGAAAGTTATATATTATTTGTTGTACAGATGAATAATGTAAAATATTTTACTCCTAATGTTAAAATGCATAAAGAATTTGGAGATATACTTAAAGAGGCAAATTTAAGTGGAGTACATATACTTGCATATGATTGCAATGTAGATGAAAATTCTATAACTATAAATGAAAAAGTTAAAGTTGTATTATAAAAGTTAAAAAATAGTGTAATTTAGTTATTTACTAAGTTACGCTATTTTTTGTATCTATATTTTTTCTCATAATATAGTCAATTAAATAACCCATGATTATAACTCCTGGAACATCGATTATTAACCTAAGTATTGTAAATTCATACCCAAGTGAACTGATTTCAAATAGTAGTGTTGAAAATTTAGTAACACACCAAGCATTTAAGAAAATAATTACATTAGAGAACTTAACTCCCTTTTTAATAAGAACAGCTGTAAATGGAAATGCTGCATACATAGGTCCAGCAGAAAAAAATGCTATTAAAAATGTTAGACATATTCCTTTAACCCCAGAGTTATTCCCCATATACTTTATAAAGTACTTTTTAGGAATCCAAATATCTATAAGGCTTAGGATAATCATCACTGGAGGTAATATAGATAACATTTGAATTAAACTAGAAAATGTAATGTTATAAATTTTATATCCTATTTTAATATTATATAGATATATTAAAATACAAATGAATAAACTAATTAAAAAATACTTATATCTTTTTATAATAAATTTAATATCTATCATATCAAAATTCCTCCTATGAAAGCAGCTACTAAAAAAGCAAATAAAAAAGCTATAATATTTCTATATAAAGCAGCTTTTTTACCTATATACTTAGCTTCTAGAGAAAATGTTAAAATACCAACCATTGTGGATGTTGATATAAATGCAGCTACTTGAGCATAACCAGCACCGCTTTTTAATAGCATATCTCCAGTAGAAAATGCTACAAAAGTAGGCATTGTAGTTATAGATCCTATAACTGAAGATATAGTTACTCCTAAGAATTTTGAATTTGGACCTATAAACTTTGAAATAGATATAGGGTCAAGTATAGCTAGCATAATACTAATTATTAGGACTATACAAAGAAATTGAGGCATAATATTTTCAAAGGATTTAGATGCCTTTAGATAAGCCTTCTTTGTTTTTTCTTTATCTTTTAAAAAAGAAATAACAGTTAATAATATGCACAGTCCATAAAGAATAAAAGACGTCATTAAAATCCCCCCCAATATTAATTTATAATATGAAAAAATTTAAATATTAGTGAGTTTCTATTATAATTAAGTTAGTAATATTTTTACATCATGTATGATTTTTCTAACAATAGGACAGATTGTTGAAATTAAATAAAATAGGATAATCCTATTTTATTTGTATAATTATGCAAAATCATTATAATATAGATATATATATTGTATAATAATATTAATAAATTAAAGGGGGTAGGAAATGTTTGAAAAGCTTATTATAGTTAGAGGCGCTGGAGACATAGCAACTGGGGTTATACATAAACTGAATAGATGTGGATTTAATGTTTTAGCATTAGAAGTAAAACATCCTGTATCTATAAGAAGAAAAGTATGTTTCAGTGAAGCTATTTATGATGGCGAAGTATGCATAGATGGAGTTACTTGTAAGTTTGTAAATAATGAAGAGGAGTTAAAAGAAGCTTTCTTAATAAAAAAAACTTGTGTAACTATTGACCCTGAGGGTATCTTAATTAATAAGTTAAAACCTAAAGTAGTAATAGATGCTATAATTGCTAAAAAAAATTTAGGAACAACTATAAATATGGCTCCTATTACAATTGGATTGGGCCCTGGGTTTAGAGCTGGATATGATGTTGATTTTGTAATAGAAACAATGAGAGGGCATGATTTAGGACGAATAATATTTAACGGTTATGCAACTAAAAATACTGGTATTCCAGGAGATATTAATGGATTTAGTAAGGAAAGAGTTATTCATTCAAGTGAATCTGGTATTATAAAAAATATTTGTGATATAGGAGATTTAGTTTATAAAAATCAAGTTATTGCAAAAATAGAAAATGAGAAAAACTCAATTGATGTACTAGCTACTATGGATGGTATTTTAAGAGGCATTATAAGAAATAATAGTAAAATTAAAAAAAATCTAAAGATTGCAGATATAGATCCTAGAGTAGGAGAAATTAAAAATTGTGAAACTATATCAGATAAAGCTAGATGTATAGCCGGCGGAGTTTTAGAAGCTATAATGATGAATTGGAGTGATATATAAATGTATGAATATATTTTAAAAAAGATATATGAGGACTTAGAGTTAGGAAATAAAGTATGTTTTGTAACTCTTACAGAGGTTAAAGGTTCTAGTCCAGGAAAACAAGGTGCTACAATGGCTGTATTTAAAGATGGTTCTGTAATAGGGACTATTGGTGGCGGTATATTAGAAAATGTAGTTATAAACAAATGTAAAGAACGCATTAAAGCTGGAGAAGACTTTAATTTTGAATATTCACTTACAGAGGAATCACTAGAAACTACTATGAAATGTGGAGGATATGTAAAAGGATATATAAAAGTATTTAATCCAAGACCTAAATTATTAATTATTGGAGGTGGGCATATAGGACATTCTCTGTATAATATTTCTAAAAGTTTGGATTTTTACTCTATAATAGTAGATGATAGAGCTGAGTTTGCAAATGAAAATAGATTCCCAGATGCAGATGAAGTTTATTCAGGAAATATAAAAGAAATTCTAAATAATATTCATATTAATGATAATACTTATGTAGTTATTGCTACTCGAGGGTATGAAAAGGATATAGAAGCTCTAAGAGAAATTATAAGCTCTGAAGTAGCTTATATAGGTATGATAGGTAGTAGTAAAAAGTGGAAATCTTTAAAGGAAGAATTAATAAATGAAGGTGCAAGTAATGAGTTGTTAAACTCTGTTTATGCACCTGTAGGTATAAATATATCTTCAAATAATGTTGATGAAATAGCTTTTGGAATAATGGCAGAGATTTTACTAGTAAAAAATAATGGAGACCTTTCTCATCGAAGAGATACGAGGTAGTTTTGTTTTTAAAGAGGTGTTGTGATTATGAAGGATAGATATAATAGAGAAGTTAATAAGCTTATTATATCGATAGATAAAAGTTCGATTTTAAAAATAGATAATTTAAAATTTCTAATTAAAGAATTAGCTAATTTAGGTATAGATGATATAGAGTTTGATTTAAATGATAATGTAGATTACATTAACTTATGTAGCATAATTAGTTATACAAATAATGAATGTAATGTTAACTATATAGGAATAATTACTGATGGATTCGGAATAACCCATAAAATTAATGAATTAAAATCTTATGGGCTTACTAATATAAGTTTCAAATTAGAATCACTAAAACAATATAAATATAAAAAATTAAATCATAATATAAATATAAATGAAGTTTTAGACCTTATTAACAAATGTATAAACCTTAAATTAAGTACAAGAATAATTTGTACTCTTATAAATGATTTTAATGTTGATGAGGTTTTAGATTTTATTAATTTAACTAAGTATTTGCCTGTAGACGTTTCATTTTCTGAACTTATCCCTGATCCAAATTATATGAAGTTTTTCAAGAGAGGATATATAAATGTAAAAGAGGTAGCTCAAAGTATAGATGAGTTACATAAATTAAATTATGTAAACGGAAGAATAGAATATTATAAGTTAAAGGATTCCAAAGGCGTGATAAGTATAGATTCTCATAATGATAATTGTGATATATGCTTAAGATGTAATGAAATATTTTTATATGAAAATGGATATATAAAAACTTGTGTACATTTAGATACAGGCATAGATACAGCGCCTTATATAAATAAACCATTGATGTTTAAAGAAATAATGAAACAAGCTATATATGAAAAACCGAAAACTAACTGAATATAAAAGAGCTATATCTATTTAGATATAGCTCTTTTATATTCAACATTGAAATTTAAAATTGATTTAATCATGTTTTCTCTAATACTTTCTCCTAAATCAATAGTTTTGATTTTAGGATTTTCTATATGGTCATAAACAGGATCTAAAAATTCAATCTCTACACCAGTAGATTTAATTTTTCCAATAGGCTCATATCCAGTATAAGTTTCTTTTGAATTTTTAATAACAATGGGAACAATTGGACATTTAGCTTTATATGCTATTTTTAATGATCCACTTTTAAATTGTGATACTAGAGACTCGTTATCCTTTACCCATGTTAAATCTCCCTCAGGGAATATTGCCATGCTCTGACCATTTTTTATGTTATTAGAAGCTTCTATAATACTTTTTAATCCTTTTCTATTATCATCTCGATTAATATACACACATTTTATTATAGCTGCCCATTTTGAAACTATAGGTATGTTTTTCCATATTGGTTCATCAGCGATTACACATCCTATAGGTCTATCTACACTCGATACTAATATGTAACTATCCAACATACTAGAGTGATTAACAACAAATAATACAGATTCTTTTGGTATTTTATCTTTCCCAAGCACATTAACATTTATATTAACTAGCTTTAAAGAGTTTCTAGCTTGGTTTTGTAAAAAACTAAACTTATTTTTCATTGTGAATTTATTTGGAAATTTCAAAAACTTTTTTAATTTAAAAATAGATAATGAAAACCCTATAATTTGAAAAATTACAAATTTAATATAATTAAACAATTTGATATATCTCCTCTTCATACATGTTAAAAT
>NZ_JAKEDR010000188.1 GCF_023653455.1 Paraclostridium ghonii | reverse complement strand
GTTTGATTAAAATAGTGATAAAATAGAATGGTTATCATAAATATTATTATAAACCAAGACATTGGGGGGGAAAAAATGCAGAAGATATATATAATAACAACATATACTGGAACTGCTCTTTCTTACTTAATAAAAAGTATATCTAAAACTCCTTATGCACACGTATCTATAGCTCTTAATGAGTATTTAAGACCTATGTATTCATTTGGACGATTAAATCCCAAAACACCTTTATTTGCAGGCTTTGTTGAGGAAAACATAAATGAAGGGTTATACGCTATAAAGACAAATACTAGATGTAGGGTATACTCATTATATGTGACTAATGAAAAATATAACAATTTATATAAAAATATATTAAATATAAGCGTAAACAGAGACAAATATGATTATGATGTTTTAGCACTTTTATATTTATCTAGAAATAAACCTAGAGAAGCTGAGAATAAATATGTGTGCTCTCACTTTGTAGCAGCAATGTTAGAGGATAGTGGTATAAATTTATTTGAAAAACCCGCATGTGCAATTAAGCCAAATGACTTTTTCAATCATAAAGATTTAACCCTAGAGTATGAAGGATTATTAAGTGAATATAGAGTAAGAGAAAAAATATTTGAATATAGTTTGAGTAGTGTATAAAAGAAAAACACTACCTAGAATTCTAGGTAGTGTTTATTTTTTTACAAAAAATGGTTATAATTAGTATTAGCAAATATTACAAATATTTTTAAAATTAGGAAGGAGTAATAAATGAAAAAAAATTTAAAAACTTATGGAATAGCCTTAGTAATAGTCGCAATATATGCAATAATAAAATTACCTGTGCTTAAACTAGACTTTACATCGCTATTTTCAACATTAGTTATATTTTTCGTTGTAGCTGGAGTGTTAGACATGATGTTTGACAAAGGGAATAAGGCTTCTAAATTAGCTAAAAGAAATTTTTCGATAGCAGCAATACTAATAGCTTATATTATTATTGTCCCATTTTTAACATCATCACCTATAATACACTCAAAAGCATATAGAAATTTACTTGGAAACGTTAAAGAAAGCAATTTTGCAAAAGATGTGAGTCCTGTAAATTCAAATGAAATTAGATTAGTAGACGAAGATATGGCTATGAAGCTAGGTGACAAAAAGTTAGGAGAAGTACCTGCTATAGGTAGCGTATCAAAACTTGGAAAGTTTCATATTCAAAATGTAGATGGGGAATTATGTTGGGTAGCACCATTAGTACATAGAGATGCAATAAAGTGGATTACTAATATAAAAGGTACAAGTGGATATGTAAGAGTATCTGCTAGTAATCCGCAAGATGTTAGGCTTGTTCAGGAAGTTAATGGAAAGCCTATAAAAATAGTATATCAACCAGAAGCTTATTTACATCAAGATTTAAAAAGACATATGTATTTAAAAGGATATACTAATGTAGGAATGACTGATTTTACATTAGAGGTAGATGATTCAGGAAAACCATATTGGGTAGTTTCATTGTATGAAAATGCTATTGGATATGGAGGCAAAAATGCTATAGGAATAGCTACTGTAGATACTCAAACAGGTGAAGTTAAAAGTTATGATTTAAAAAATGCTCCAAAATGGATAGATAGAATACAACCAGAGGAATTTATGGTTAATCAAATAAATGATTGGGGTAAATATGTAAATGGATTCTTAAATGCAGTTATATCAGAAAAAGGAGTATTAGTAGCTACAGAAGGGACATCATTAGTATATGGTGATGATGGAAAATCATATTGGTATACAGGTATAACTTCAGCGGGTGCAGACGACTCAACTATTGGATTTATATTAATTGATACTAGGACAAAAGAAGCTAGACTTTATAAACAACCAGGTGCAACAGAAACCGCAGCCATGGTATCTGCAACTGGTAAAGTCCAAGAGAAAAATTACGAAGCTACATTCCCTGTAGTTTATAATATACTAGGGAAACCTACATATGTAATGTCTTTAAAAGACAAAGCAGGATTAGTTAAAATGGTTGCATTTGTTTCTGTAGAAGATTTCAATATAGTTGGAATTGGAGATACTAAGGATGAAGCTTTAAGAAGTTATAGAGAGCAATTAAAATCAAAAGGAAACAAAGTAGAACTTGCAAATGATAATACAAAACAGGTTACTACGGGTGTGGTACAAAGAATAAACTCAGATGTACTAGATGGAAATACTTCATATTACTTTACACTAGAAGGGGTTAATGATGCTATATTTGTTGTAACTTCTAAAGTTTCACAGAAGGTTCCTTTAACAAAAGAAGGAGATACTGTACAAATAGGTTATGATAAAGAACAAAAAGGGTTGATAGAAGCAATTGAATTTGATAATATTAGTATAAATCAAGCGAAAGCTGAAAAAAGTTAAACCCAAAAAGTAAATATAACAAATAAAAAACTGCATATTTTATGTAGTTTTTTATTTGTAGAAAAATAGTTGCAACAGCAACTATTTTGGTGTATACTAAATTAGTTGTTATTGCAACTATTTTTAATGCTATCTATCATGATAGGGGGATTTAAATGTGAAAAAAGATTGTAATTATATTGGAAGGTATATCTCTCAAATTCATAGAAAGGGAGGAGCTTTCATATCAAAAGAATTAAGTGGTTTAGGAGTTGGGCCTGGGCAATTTATGTTTTTACTAGAACTATATAGAGGAGACGGAAGAAGTCAAGAAGACCTTGCAGAAACTCTTAATATAGACAAAGGAACAACTGCAAGGGCTATAAAAAAGCTAGAGGAAGAAGGCTTTTTAACAAGAGAAAAAGATGAAGTTGATAAAAGAGCTTATAAGCTATATTTAACTGATAAAGGTAAGGATATCAAAGAAAGTTTATATGAAGTTATGTTAAAATGGGAAATTCATATAACATATAACTTAACAGATAAAGAAAGCGAATTAGTGAAAATTCTTTTACAAAAAATATGTATGACAATATAAAGGAGGACAAGATATGAAAAATGAACAAGCGTTGAGAAATAATTCAATACCTAGACTTTTATTAACATATTCTGTTCCTGCAATTATAGGAATGCTAGTAAATGCATTATATAATGTAGTAGATAGAATATTTATTGGTAATATACATGACGTAGGTCCACTTGCAATAACTGGAGTTGGAATATGTTTACCTATTATGACAATAATACTAGCATTTTCTATGCTTGTAGGAATAGGAGCTACAACTAATATATCTATAAAGCTAGGTCAAGGTAAAAAAGATGATGCAGAGAAAATTATAGGAAATGCGATAACACTATCGATTATTATGGGACTTATAATAAGTGTAGTAGGAATATTATTTGGAGATGCAATACTTAAATCATTTGGAGCAAGCGAAGTGACTCTTCAATATGCAAAAGATTATATATATATAATTTTAATTGGAAGCACATTTAATATTTTAGGATTTACATTAAATAATACTATAAGAGGAGATGGAAACCCTAAGTTAGCTGCAACTATAATGATAGTGGGATGTTTAACAAATGTTATTTTAGATGCAATTTTAATATTTAAATTTAATTTAGGAATACAAGGTGCTGCTATAGCCACTGTTATATCACAAATGCTAACTGCCACATGGGGATTCTTATATTATGTAAGAGGAAGGTCTAACTTAAAATTTCGTAAGTCAAGTTTAAAACTAGATAATTCTTTAGTTAAGAAGATATTTGCTATAGGATCTGCACCATTTGCAATGCAAATAGCTACAAGTTTAGTTCAAGTTATATCAAACAATGCATTAAAAACTTATGGAGGAGACTTAGCTATAGGGGCAATGGCTACCATATCATCTATTTCTATGATATTCTTAATGCCTATATTTGGATTAAATCAAGGAGCACAACCTATAATAGGATTTAACTTTGGAGCAAAGCAATATGATAGAGCGAATAAAACTTTTAAATTATCAGCTTTAGCATCTATAATAATACTTACAACTGGATGGTTAATAATTCAAACCATACCACAAGTAATGGTTGGTATGTTTAATAAAGATCCTAAACTTATGGAAATATCAGTAAGAGGTGCTAAAATATATTTATTAATGTTACCTATAATAGGAATATCTATAACAGGATCGAATTATATACAATCTATAGGAAAAGCTAAAATGGCTATGGTTCTTAGTTTACTTAGACAGGTTATACTATTAATGCCTATGATAATAATATTACCTAAATTCCTTGGATTAGATGGAGTATGGTATGCACAACCAGTTGCAGACTTTTTAACAACATTTATAACTGCAATTGTATTATATAAAGAATTAAAAAGTTATAAAAAAATTGAATCAAAAGAACAAGAAATAACAGTATAAAAAAAGCATAGACATGTCTATGCTTTTTTATATACTAAGGTATTATAAATTATCTGATTTATGTATAAGTTATAATACCAACTGCTAAACTTGAGCAACGGACCGCATTTTCAAGGTCGTTGGCGATATGAGCGAAGCGAATTTTTTTTTATTAAAGTGTAAATTTTATTGCATATGTTTAATATAATAAATTAAGACTTGTCATAATATACATCAAGGAGAATAGCATAATGGTAGGTATGGAGAAGGAGATATTGGTTTTAATGAGCCAGGTTAGATGTGCAACAGAACAGCAATTTAATAAGTTTTTTTCTAAAAAAAGAAAAATAATAAAGTCTCCTCATAAGAAAACTTTAAAGAAAATGTGCAGAGAGTTTACTCTTAAAAAGTATCCATGTAATGTAGTTTATGGAGAATATAAAGATAGCTCAGGTATATATTATTTAAATGGAGGCAAAACATATAAAGGAAAAGAACTTTTAAAAGTTATACTAGGCTCAGAAATAGCATTAAAGATGGAATCTTCAGGTTATGAAATAAAAAGATTTTATAGAAATATAACTATAGATAAAGATAAGTATGATATATATATTGAATATACAGATAAAGATAATAAATTAAAACAAAAACTTATAGATATCAAATTGACAGAGGTATTTAAGATGAGCAAGTATAAAAACTTGCCTAATAAAGTTTTAAACTCAACAATACCGTTTTATGAAGTGCCCGAAGTATTGATAATTTCACAAGATAAAAATTTTGAAGAAAAAAGATTGATGTCTATTAATGAAAATGTAAAAATAATTGATATGAAACTAGAGAACTTAATAAAATATTTATAATTAATAAAACGTCTAAATATAAATTTAGACGTTTTATTTTTAACTTATACTATTCTGATTCTGATATATTTAAATTTTTTTCAATATATTTATCTAAGTATATTTTAATTACAGCAGCAACAGGGACAGATAGGAAAACTCCTACTAATCCAAATAAAGCTCCACCTATTAATACAGAACAAATTATCCAAAGAGGATGAAGGCCAATAAACTCCCCCATAATTTTAGGAGCTATTAAGTTACCATCAATTTGTTGAAGAATAAGTAAAAATATTGCTACCCAAAGTGCTTTTATAGGACTATAAGATAAAGTCATAAGTATAGGAAGTAAAGCACCTATAAACGGACCGAAATAAGGTATCATATTAGTTATAAATACTATGAATGATAAGAATAAACTTGCTCTTATGTTTATAAAGAATTTAAAAGCAATGAATGTTATTAAACCCACAACTAAAGAAACTATTAAGCTTCCTATGATATAATGGTAAAATATTTTATTAATTATATCGAAAAACTCAATTATTGCATTAGCTCTTTTTTTTGATACGGATGCATAGAGCAAGTTTTTTAAATTTTTTAAAATATTTTCTTTATCACAAAGTATATATAGAGATAAAATCACACCCATTATAGTATTGAAAACTATAGATGTTACACTAAGTACATAAATTAAAAAATCAGATGAAATTGTATTTAACATTTTGACAGCATTTTTTAAAGCGGAGTCTAAATGTGTTTGTATATGAGGTAAAATACTGTTAAGTGAATTATTGTTAGATAAATGTTTATTTAAAAGGTATCCAATTTTAGTAGTGTAATTTGGTATTTCTGCAATTATGGTATTTAAGGTATCTATCAATGATGGCATTATTAACTTAATAC
>NZ_JAKEDR010000187.1 GCF_023653455.1 Paraclostridium ghonii | reverse complement strand
AATAGAATATTTATATGAAATTATATGATGAAAAATTTAGCATTTTAGCTCTTATAAAATCTAAATCTATAGATATAACTTTAATTACTAACTCTTGAAAAGTTAAAAGTAAACGTTTTTTGAGTATTGGATTCAACAAAAACTTACTGAATTATCTTTACGTTTTGACAAAAAATAAAGATAATGTGCTATAATTAACCTTAATATAACATATTTGGGAAATTAAAAAATAACTTTATTTTGTCTAAAGATTTAGGAAGCTTCAACGTAAGTAATATTATAATTACTATAATATATTAATTGAAAAAACGAGAGGATAGAGTTAAATGATTGGTATAATTGGATCAACTAGTATCGAAATACAATCTATAAAGGATAATATGTTTATAGAAAAAAAAGAGAAGTATGCAGGATTTGATTTTTATATATGTAAGTATAAAGAATTAGATGTAGTAGTAACAAGTTGTAGCGTGGGTAAAGTAAATGCTTCAAGTTGCACTCAAATATTAATAGATAAATTCAATGTAGATAAAATAATTAATACAGGAATTGCAGGGAGTTTAAATGAAAACGTTAAACTAGGAGATGTTGTTATTTCAGATGATATTACATATCATGATATAATACCAATTCAAATGAAAAATTGTTTTCCATTTAAGAAATACTTTAATGCAGATGAAAAACTAAAAGAAGTGGCATTTAGTGCACATAAAAATAGCGATTTAGATTCTTATAATTGTCATATTGGAAGAATGATAACAGGTGATGCATTTATAGCAGATACAGATTTGAAATATAGGTTAATGAGTGATTATAGTCCTTATTGTGTAGAAATGGAAGGGGCAGCAATAGCACATGTATCTGATATAAACAATGTGCCTTTTGTAATAGTAAAAAGTATTTCTGACAATGCAGATGACAATGCGGCAATAGCATATAGAGAATTTGAAATTATAGCTTCAAATAATTCTGCTAAACTAGTTATTAATATGCTAGATATGTTAGATAAATAGAAAAAAGTATAATTAGACTGTATCAAAATTATTTAAAAAACGTATGTATTAAAAGTTATACATATTGATTGTAATAATATTTTGATACAGTATTTTTGCTTATAGAACTATAAGAGAAATATTTAAAAGGAGACTACTATGACTATCACGGAAAAAGAAAAATTATTAAAAGGAGAGTTTTATAATACTAGAGATAGTGAGCTTATAAGTATGTATAAAAATGCAAGAAAGTTAATAAATAAGTTTAATACAGAGTTAATAGACAATCCAAATGAAATACTCAAAATCTTACTTGGAAACATTGAAGAAGGTGTATGGATAGAGAAACCATTTTTCTGCGATTATGGGAAACATATTTCTATAGGAGAAAATACATTTATAAACTATAATTGTACATTTTTAGACTGTAATAAAATAACTATAGGGAAAAATGTGTTGATAGGACCAGGAACTGGCATTTATACAGCAACACATCCCGTAAATCCAAGAGAGAGAATAAACATAAATAAAGAAGGAGAAGCACCATATAAAACTTATGCCCTACAAGTAAAGATAGGTGATAATGTTTGGATAGGAGGAAATGTAAGCATAATGCCTGGAGTAACAATAGGTGACAATTGTGTTATAGGAGCTGGAAGTGTTGTTACAAAATCAATACCGGATAATGTATTAGCAGTTGGAAATCCATGTAAGGTTATAAAAAATATAGAATAATTATTTAAATTTAAATATATAGATAGAATTAAATTGTAAGGATTAGTCTATAAATAAGGATATAAAGTTAAAAGAAGAGAGGGAATTAGATGGAGAATTCAAAGGTTTATTATTGTAGTTTATATTCAGATTCAAAAAGTAACAACTTACTAAACAATGTGAAAAGATTATTTGAAAGAGCTGGATTTAGAGAATTTATAAGTGAAAAAGAACAAGTAGCTATAAAATTACATTTTGGGGAAAAAGGAAATACTACATATATGAATCCTGTAGCTGTTAGACAGGTAGTAGACAAAGTAAAAGAATATGGAGGAAAACCATTTTTAACAGATACAAACACTCTTTATTCAGGAAGCAGAACAAATTCAGTAGATCACATAACAACAGCCATAGAAAATGGATTTGCCTATGCAGTCGTAAATGCCCCAATAATTATTGCCGATGGACTATATAGTAGAAATTCAGTAGATGTAGAGATTAATCAAAAACATTTTAATACTGTAAAGATAGGTGGAGAAATATACAACTCATCCTCAATGATTGTAATGAGTCACTTTAAAGGACATGAAATGGCTGGATTTGGAGGTGCTCTTAAAAATTTAGCTATGGGATGTGCCAGTGCTCCAGGCAAACAAATGCAACACTCAGATGCAAAGCCAGGAGTAGATAATGAGAAGTGTATTGGGTGTAGTAGATGTTCAAAATCTTGTCCAGTAGGTGCGATACATATGGAAAGTAAAAAAGCAAAAATAAACCATGATGTTTGCTATGGCTGTGGGGAGTGCCCAACTGTTTGTCCAACTAGAGCTGTAACTATACAATGGGAAACTGATTCAGATATATTTGTAGAAAAAATGGCTGAATATGCATATGGAGCAATTAGTAATAAACAAAATAAGATAGGATTTATAACATTTGTTATGAATGTAACTCCTCTTTGTGACTGTGTACCTTGGTCAGGTAGACCTATAGCACACGACATAGGCGTACTTGCATCTAAAGACCCAGTTGCACTTGATAAAGCTTGTTATGATTTAGTTTGCGCAGAAATGAAGCATGATGTATTTAAACATGCCCACCCAGGGGTTAATGGAATGAGAGTTATAGATTATGCTCATGAAATCGGTATGGGCAATAAAGAGTATGAGCTAATTAAAATTTAATTTTTAAACTTAAAAAACATGAGGTATTTTCTTTTTAAGTTACTATAGAGATTCTCAATATACTAATTTATTTTATATTTATCAAATATAAATAAATTATAAAATTTTATAGTTTACAATAAAATTGTATCAAGTACTTAAATTAATCAAATATTAAAAAAAGTATAAAGTGAGGAATATGGTAATGAATAGAAAAGTAATTTTAAACTTAGCTATGAGTATAGACGGATATATATCATCTGAAGATGGAGGATTTGATTGGATAGTTGGAGATGGAAATAAAAGTTTAGATACAGACAAAAAGTGGGATTTTAATAAATTTCTAGATACTATAGATGTAGTAGTAATGGGTAAAAATTGTTATGATCAAAACTTTCATAAGGATTTTAAAGATAAAAAAGTGTATGTTGCAACATCTAAGAAATTAAAAGATTATGATAATATTCATTTTATAAATGGAGACATAGTAAAAACTATTAAAAGTGAAAAACAAAAAGATGGGAAAAATATATTTTTATTTGGGGGAGGAGTAGTTATTGATTCATTTATAAAAGATGATATTATAGATGAGTATATAATAGGAATAATACCTACAATATTAGGAAAAGGTAGGCCTTTATTTTTAAGTAACAACCCCAAAATAGATTTACAGATAAATGAATATATAATCGATGAAGGTATTGTAATTCTTAGATATTCAAAAAGATAAAAAGTAGCTATTTGAAATAGCTACTTTTTATATCTAAAAATAATATATTTATTAACAATTAAACATAATAATAATTGAGTATAGTTAAATTAATGTTTATAGAAAGGTAAATTCATATGAAAATATATATACTAAAAATTGACTTAAGAGCTACTTGGGTACACTCTTTAAAGGAAAAGCGAATGGTAGTGAAAAGCATAACTAGCAAACTTAAAAATAAATTTAATATTTCTGTAGCAGAAGCCGAAAATCAAGATGTACATCAAATTATTACCATTGGAATAGTAGGTATAGCTTTAGACCAAAGGTCATGTTATAGGAATAAAGAAAATATAATAAATTTTATAGAAACGAACACAGATGCAGAAATTATTAGCATAAAAGAAGATGTATTAAATATATAAAAAGTTAAAATCAGAAAAATGATAAAGCATATAAGATTAAGGTCTGTAGTAATTTGTCGATAAATGCGATCTATAAGATTGAGTTTTAATATAGAAAATATCTATTTTACAAAAAATAGTTTTAAAATTATAATGAAATTATAAATTGTAAAACTACATTATAATGGAGGAGTTTTTATGACTAAAGAAGAAAGAGTGTCAGAAATAAGAGAGATAGCGGAAGGGTATTTTGAAAGAGGAGAGTTTTTCTGTTCAGAAGCGGTTGTAAAAACTATAAATGATGCACTAGGAAAACCATTTAGTGATGAAGTTACAAAATTAGCTTCAGGATTTCCCATTGGTATAGGTAAAGCAGGATGCCTTTGTGGAGCTGTAAGTGGAGGAGTTATGGCATTAGGAATGGTTTATGGTAGATGTCATGGAGAATCAATGAATGAAGATATGTTTAAACATTCAGCAGATTTACATGATAGAATAAAGGAATTATATAAAAGTACTTGTTGTAGAGTAATGGTTAGAAACTTTGAATTCCAATCGCCTGAGAGAAAAGCTCACTGTGTAAAGATAACAGGAGAAGTTGCAGCTTATATAGCTGAAAAATTAATAGATGATGGAAAATTAAAATAAGTAGGTGTATATATGGAAGCTACAAATAAAGGAGTTAAATCAAAATTTGAAGATATACCTGTTGCAATAGCTGGCATATCACTTGGATTTATGAGTATATCAACAGCGTTACTTGAGTTTAATATAACTTGGGTAAGACATTTAGCTGTAGTCTTTTCAGTTTTATGTATAGGTTTTTTATTAATTAAATTAATATTACATCCTAATAAGGTTATTAATGAGATAAAACATCCAATGGTTGGAAGTATTTATCCAACTATATTTATGACGCTTATGTTAATCGCAGTTTATTTAGTTGAGATAAACCAATCAATAGCTAGAGGATTATGGTTAGGGGCAACAGTACTGCACTTTATAACATTTGTTATGTTTGCTATTTGCATGATTAAAGATTTTAAAATGGAAAATATGATTCCAAGTTGGTTTATACCTAAGGTAGGAATTGGATTAGCGGTTGTTACAAGTAAACCTATGAATATGCCTGGAATTTCTAGAGTATTATTTTATTATTCACTTTTAGCATTTATATTAATGTTTCCTATTATGATATATAGACTTGTATCTATGGAAAAGCTAGCTGGGCCTAAGCTTCCAACGTTAATGATAATGGTGGCTCCTGCAAATATATGCTTAGCAGCTTATTTTGCTATTGCAGATAAGCCAAATGCTATATTTGTAAGTATTTTAGCAGGTATTTCGTATATGTCACTTTTTTATGGATATAAAATACTTCCTAAACTTATAAAATTGCCTTTTTCTCCAGGACTTGCACCACTTACTTTTCCACTTGGTATAAGTGTTGTTGCATCTCAGAGATACGCAAAATATTTAGGAAAGATAGGATCTTCACTAGAAGGTGTTGTTAGATTATTTTTATATGTTCAAGTTATAATCGCTATATTAGTTATTGGATATATAGTTGTAAAAACAATAGGATTTTTATTTGAAAAATTAAGTCCTAACAAATCTCAAAATGCAAATATGATATAAATATATAGATAAAAAAGAGTTATATTAAATGATACTTATTTTAATATAACTCTTTTTGCTATGTTTGAATTTACTGAGGTATATAGTTATAATTAAATTGTAAGGGGAGATTGTTATGAATAGGAGATATAAATTTTGGAGAGGAGTAGTAGTAGGGCTAGGTATTGTATTAATTTGTGTAGGAACATATTTATTTAATAATAGTTTGATTAGAATATATCATCCAAAGGCGTATGAAAGTAGTGGCAACGCTAGATTAGATAAAAAATTGAGTTCAAAAGAAGCTAAAGAAGATATATACCAAATCATAAGTACTATTGAAGATACACATCCAATATTTTTAGAAAAAGCACCACAAAGCTATAATAAAGCAAAAGATAAATTATTAAAAAATCAAAATGAAGATGTATCAGTAGGTCAATTGCAAGTAGAGATTAACAGATATTTATCATCTATTCAAGATGGTCATACTCATACTTATTGGAATGAAGACAAATGGTTAGATGTTAATTGGAAATATATAGATAACAAGTTAGTTTTATTGGATGAGGATAATAATATTACTA
>NZ_JAKEDR010000186.1 GCF_023653455.1 Paraclostridium ghonii | reverse complement strand
TAAAAATTTTATAATTTCGTTAGGCTTGTTTACTATGCCTATTTTTAATAATTGAAACCAAATATTAACCTATCGGTTTATTAATCTCTTCGAGAATAATTTTTATCATATCTAATTAACAGAACCAATTGACTTGTTTTGTTAAATTATGTAGATTTATAAAATATAAGCCAATTTCAATCATATGGAAAAAAATAGTAAGTGTCAACAATAAAGTGAGTTTTAGCCTTTAGGATAGAAATTAATTATCTATAAATAGTAAGAAATAGAATATTTCTATATAGGAATGTGTTTGATTAATATATATTGACTGAGTTAAGTTTAAAACTTATAATTTGACTGGGTATATGGAAAAAAATGTTATAAATGAGGAGTGGTTTAAATGGTAAAATTCATTTTTAAAAAAATAATATATGCAATGCCAACTATTGTTATAGTGTCCATACTTTCATTTATGATAATATATGCATCACCTGGAGATCCTGTAAATATGTATATAAAACCAGAAATGAGTCAGGTTGATATTAGAAATTTAAAAGTTGAGTTAGGATTAGATGGGAATGTATTGGATCAATATATAGGGTGGTTAAAAAATATATTAAAGGGTGATTTAGGAAACTCTTTAATAAATCATAGATCAGTAAGTGATCAAATCATTGAAAAAATTTTGCCAACTATTTCTTTGATGGGAATTTCATTAATATTATCTTTATGTGTATCCATTCCTTTAGGATTAATTTCAGGATTAAATAAAAATAAGTTTATTGATAAGTTTATAAGTATCATATCTTATATAGGGATTTCTATACCTGGGTTTTGGCTTGGGATAATGCTTATATCACTGTTTTCTCTTGAATTAGGTATGTTGCCTAGTTCAGGTATGCGTAGCTTAGGAGTAGATTCAAGCTTAGATTTGATAAAACATTTTATAATGCCTGTTATTGTATTAAGTATTGGTAATATAGCTGTTTTTACTAGATATATAAGGATAAATGCTATAAATCAACTAGAAGAAGAGTATGTAGTTACAGCAAGAGCAAAAGGTGCGAGTGAGTATAGGATTTTATTTAAACATATATTAAAAAATTGCTTGATACCTATTATTACAATTGTAGGTATGAATTTATCAAATTTAGTTACAGGTTCTTTTATAATTGAGTCTGTATTTGGATGGCCAGGTATGGGAACTTTAGGTATGAATGCAATAAATTCACGTGATTATCCAATGATTATGGGATTTACTATGCTTGCTTGCATAGTACTTATTATAGGTAATTTAATTGCTGATGTATTATATATTTTTGCAGATCCTAGAATAAAAGAGGAGTCGAAATTATAAATGAGTAAAATAGTAAGTGATTCAAATATAGTTGAAAATGAGGACATTGATTTTAGTGAAAATGAATTTTGTAGGGTAAAAGCTATAGAATCTGAAGTGTTATTCAAGGAGAATAAAAGTTTATTTAATAGTATTTTTAATAGTATAAAATTTAATAAGCTTGTAATTTTAAGTTTGATAGTAATAGGGGTAATAATATTAGCATCAGTTTTAGCGCCTCTTTCACCATGGGATCCAGATGCTGTAGATGTATTAAATAAATTCCAAAAGCCTAGTAAAGAACATATATTTGGAACAGATTCTTTTGGGAGAGACTATTTTACAAGGGCATTATATGGAGGAAGAGTCTCTTTACAAGTGGGCATATTTTCTATGATAGTTTCAATGATAGTGGGTACTTTATATGGAACTATAAGTGGCTATATAGGAGGTATAATTGATGCTCTTATGATGAGATTTGTGGATATTTTTATGTCTATTCCAAGCTTTTTATTAATTGTAATTATAAGTGCTTTTATTACACCTGGAATAAGTACTATGATTTTTATAATTGGAATTTTTTCATGGATGGGGGTTGCACGTATAGTAAGAGCAGAAACTATGTCTTTGAAAGAAAGAGATTTTGTTTTAGTATCAAAGGGCCTTGGATCGAGTCATTTTAATATAATAATTAGGCACATAATTCCTAATTTAGTGCCATCTATAATTGTATCAGCAAGTATAAGTATAGCTAGATCTATATTAACTGAATCATCTTTAAGTTATCTTGGATTTGGAGTGCAATTGCCTAAGTCATCATGGGGAAGTATGTTACAAAGTGCTCAATCCTTGTCACTACATTTACCATATTTAGCATTATTTCCAGGTGTTTTAATTCTTATCACAGTAATGAGTTTTAATATACTAGGAGATTTTTTAAGAGATGTTCTAGATTCAAAAGGGAAAAAATAGATCTTTATAAGGAGTAGTAAAATGAATAAACTTTTAGAAGTTGAAAATCTCCAAGTTTTATACAAGGTATGCGAAGGCGAGATAATGCCAGTTAGAGGGATAGATTTTTATTTAAATAAAGGTGAAACATTAGCTATTGTAGGTGAATCTGGATGTGGAAAATCAGTAACTGCAAAAGCAATAATGGGACTTGTAGAACCTACAAATGGAGCTATAGGAAAAGATAGCAAAATAATTTACAACGGGAAGAATATATTGGACTTTGATGAAAAAGAATGGAGAAAATATAGAGGTGGAGAATGTTCAATAATATTTCAAGATGCATTAGTATCTTTAAATCCAACCATAACAGTAGGTAACCAAATTTCAGAAGCTTTAATTTTACATAGTGGCATGAAAAAAGACCAAGCTATGGATGAAGCTATAAATATGCTTAAAGTGGTAGGTATCCCAAACCCAGAAAAACGTATAAATCAATATCCACACGAATTGTCTGGAGGTATGAGTCAAAGAGTTATGATAGCTATAGGGCTAGCATGTAGACCTAAACTATTAATAGCAGATGAACCTACAACTGCATTAGATGTGACTATACAAGCTCAAATTATTAGACTAATAAAAAGAGTTCAAAAAGAATTTAATACTTCTGTAATAATAATTACTCATGATTTAGGTATTGTTGCAGATATAGCAGATCGAATATTGGTTATGTATTGTGGAGAGATAGTTGAGTCTGGGTCTTGTATAGATATATTTTATAATTATAAGCATCCATACACTTGGGGTTTACTTAACTCTATTCCTAGATTAGATTTAAAAAACAAACAAAGATTAATAAGTATTGATGGAGCACCTCCTAATATAAACAAGGAACTAAGGGGTTGCAAATTTGCATCAAGATGTAAATTTTGTATGAATATTTGTAAAGAAAGAAAACCTCCTTTATATAAATTTGATAATTATCAAAAGGCAGCATGTTGGTTACATCACTCTAAATCTTGCAAAGATGATGTGCCTTTTAAAACAGGAGGTGAATTATAATTAAACATATGAATAATCAAAATAGCATAATTGAAGTAAAGAATTTAAAAAAGTATTTTGATATAGGAAATGGAAGAATTTTAAAGGCTGTAGATGATGTTTCTTTTAATATAAAAAGAGGGGAGACATTAGGACTAGTAGGAGAATCTGGGTGCGGAAAAACTACTTGTGGAAGAACTTGTATATCTTTATATGATAAAACACAAGGGCAAGTTTTATACAAAGGAAAAGATGTACATAAGCTAAAAGGAAGAGATAAAAAACAGTTTACAAAAGATGTTCAAATGATTTTTCAAAATCCATATACTTCTTTAAATCCTAAACTAAAAGTAATAGATATTGTTTCAGAAGGGATACGAATACATAAACTAGCTACTAACAAGTTTGAGGAAAAAGAAATAGTAGAGGAATTGTTACAAATGGTAGGGTTAAATAAGTCGTATTTAAATAGATATGCACATGAATTTTCAGGGGGGGAGAGACAAAGAATTGTAATTGCTAGAGCATTAGCAGTAAACCCTGAGTTTTTAGTTTGTGATGAGCCTATTTCAGCATTAGATGTTTCGATACAAGCACAAATAGTAAATCTTCTTACGGATTTGCAAAAAGATAAAAAGTTAACTTATTTATTCATAGCACATGATCTATCTATTGTAAAATATATATCAGATAGAGTAGCTGTAATGTATTTAGGAAACCTAGTTGAAATTACAACTTCAGAAGAATTATACAATAATCCTGCACACCCTTATACAAATGTATTAATTTCATCAATACCTATTCCAGATCCATATATTGAAAAAAATAGAAAAAGAATAATATTAGAAGGAGAACCATCTAGTCAAATAAAAACGCTAAGTGGATGTTGCTTTAAATCAAGATGTAGTTATGCAAAAGCAATTTGTGGAGAAATATCTCCAGCTCTTAAGGAAATATCACCAAATCATTTTGTTGCATGTCACTTATATTAATGCAACATTAAAGCTATTAAAGGAGCTATTTATTTGAGTTGAAATGGTGTCTTAAAATTGACAATAGTCTGAAAATTGACACTGTAAAAAAATAATCTAAAAAACAAGTAAAATAGCTATTGATAAGGATATTTTAAAAAAAAATCATATAAAAAACGTCTATTTATTGACTTTATAATTTACTTAGAATAATTTATACAATATTTTAGGAATAATAAGTATAAAATATAAATATATTTAAATATCCTAAATATTTAAAAAATTTAAATGATTAAGAAATTATTGTTAATAAATGAACAAATGGCATGGAAATTGCTTTTTAAAAGGTAGAAGGCTTTTACAGGGGGTGAAGTTTTAATTAGCCGATTGATAATTACTTAGGAGAAAAACAAGCAGACATTAGGAGGATTAACTATGATTAATTTAATAAGGGTTTTACTAGGTGCATTTACGGCTTTCTTTAGTTTTTTCTATTTTAAAGACATAGCAAAAGCAAAGTCAGAAAATAATTTTGAAGATGTATCTACAAGTAAAGCATTAGCAACAGGTTTTGTAACAGATTTTTTTGATACTCTTGGAATAGGGTCTTTTGCACCTACAGTTGCAATGTTTAATGCTTTAAAGATGAATATATCAGATAGATTAATACCTGGGACATTAAACGCAAGTCACACTATACCAGTTGTTTTAGAAGCTTTTATATTCACTACGGTTATAAAGGTAGATCCTGTTACTTTAGTATCTTTAATAGCAGCAGCTGTAATAGGATCGTATCTTGGGGCTGGAGTTATATCTAAAATGGATGAGCGTAAAATACAAATTATAATGGGGATAGCGTTAGCAATAACTGCAATTTTAATGTTATTGTCTCAATTAAAGTTAATGCCTGGAGGAGGAACTGCTACAGGATTGAGTGGAACAAAATTAGTTATAGGAATAATAGGTAATTTTATATTAGGTGCATTAATGACTGCCGGAGTAGGGTTATATTCTCCATGTATGGCTATGGTTTATTTCTTGGGGATGTCTCCAGATGTTGCATTCCCTATAATGATGGGATCTTGTGCAATGTTAATGCCAATTGCAAGTACTAAGTTTATAAAAGAAGATGCGTATGCAAAGAAGACTTCTTTCTTTATAACAGTGGGAGGAGTTGTAGGAGTATTCATAGCTGCATTTATAGTTAAGAGTATGCCTATTGATATGTTAAAATGGGTAGTTATAGTAGTTATAGCTTACACTTCTATAACAATGCTAAGAAAGGCATTTAAACCTAAAAAAGCAGAGTAAATTTAATTATATAATTGAAATATAAAAAAATGCTGTCGAACTAAAAATAGTACGATAGCTTTTTTTGTATAATTAAATAATTTTAAGATGAATATAACTAAACTATATAATAAATAATATATGTAAATATTAGAAGTGAAGGGAAATAAAAATGAAATATTACATGAAATCAAAACTATTTAAAACTAAAGAAGACTTTTGGATACAAAATGAAGAAAATAAAGAAATTTTTTTTATAGATAATAAGTTATTTACATTTGGTCTTCAATTTGATCTTATTAAAGATGATAAGGTATTATACTCTGTTAAAGAAACTGTAATATCGTTGCTAGCTAAATATGAAGTAAAAGAAAGTAGTGAAATTGTAGCAGAAGTTAACAAAAAACCTGCATTTAGGAAGAAAAGTGTAAAAATAGAAAGCAAATATGGAGATTTATATGTAAAAGGAGATATATTAGATTATAACTATGATATATACAAAGATAATAAAAAAATAGCTAAAATATATAAAGAAGTTTTTCCTTTTACGGATAGCTATAATGTAGATATTGATTTTGAGGATGAGGCATTCGTTTTAACTTTAGCTGTTATAGTTGATGATATAATAGATAAACAAATAAATAAGTAATATTAAGAATAGTTTTAATTGAAGGTTTTTTAGTATCAATATATATTTTTAGGAAACAATAAGTTTGGAAAAATAATATTTATATTAGAT
>NZ_JAKEDR010000185.1 GCF_023653455.1 Paraclostridium ghonii | reverse complement strand
CAGTTATCATCATACTGATAAACAGTTCAATGTTTTAGCTGGTTCATTTGCGGGTGGCGAAGGTGACTATGTTGCATTATTTGAACCTGCTGCTTCTGAAGTAGAAAAACAAGGTAAAGGATATGTAGTAGCATCTATCGGTGAAGAATCAGGACTTATTCCTTACACTGCTTATTCTGCACCTAAAGATTATATAAAAGAAAATAAAGATATAATTCAAAAATTTACAAATGCAGTTTATAAAGGTCAAATATGGGTTAAAAATCATTCTGCTGAAGAAATAGCTACAGCTATAGAGCCTTTCTTTACAGATTTTGAGAAAAAAGATTTGGTTTCAGTAGTTCAAAGATATAAATCTATAGATGCATGGTCTTCAAATCCAGTGTTAAAAGAAGATAGTTTAAACCTTTTAATGAATGTAATGGAAGAGGCTAAAGAACTTGATAAAAAAGCTCCTTATGATAAAATTGTGGATACAAATTTTGCTAATGAAAGTATAAAAAGTATAAAATAAATTAGTAACATAAAGAGTAATAATTTAATATAATTTAGTATATACTATTAGTAGTATATTTTGGATTCGACCTTACTATAATAATTCTACTCCTATTTATTATAGGCGAATACCTTTCAAGGGAAAAGCTTATCTTTTTATAGATAATCTTCTCCCTTTTTTAATTTATATGTTATATAATTTTATTATAGGAATAGGGGGAAATATTATGAAAAGAATTGACGAAAGAGATATTATATTTTCAAGAGTTAGTTATAAAAAAAATTCAAGAGTTTATAATGATTACTATAAAAGAAATCCAGATAAAAAACCTATAGACGATAGTCTTAGATCTAGACCTGAACTTTGTGGAGAAGGAACTATGACATATAATGAGATTAATTCACCTATGGCATCTTCTGCATTTGAGTTTTTATCAGATATTAAACATCTTTGCGAAGGACAAGTTAATGATACAAAAGTTGAGGTTAATAAAAAAGTTATTACTAAGCGTATAAAAGGATTTGCTTCTCACTATGGAGCAAAATTAGTTGGAATTACAAAGCTTAAAGATTATCATTTTTATACTCATCAAGGAAGACATGAAGAAGTTTATGGCAATGAAGTTAAATCTGATCATAAATACGCCATAGTATTTGCAGTTCCTATGGAAAAAGATATGATAAACAGGGGTCCTATGATATCTGAAGTTGTTGAAACTAGCAAAGCATATGTAGATGTTTCAATTATTGGTATGATTCTTAGTTATTATATAAGAAATTTAGGATATGAAGCTAGAAATCACATGGATTCTAACTATCTTTTAATGCCCGTTTTAATAGCTAAAGATGCAGGTCTTGGATGTATTGGTAGAAATACAATTCTTACAACAAAAGAATATGGATCTTGCATTAGACTTGGAGTTGTAACTACAAACTTAGAGCTAGAAGAAGATTCTCCTATAGATTTTGGTTTAGATGATTTTTGCAGTGTATGCAAAAAATGTTCTTATAATTGTCCATCTACTTCTTTATCTAATGAATCAGATAAGGAGTTTAATGGAACTTATCATTGGACCATAGACGTAGAATCATGCTACATAAAATGGAGGTACTTAGGTACTGATTGTGGTATATGTGTTGCTGTGTGCCCATTTTCACAACAATTAGATAGTGTAAAATGTATAGATACATTTAAGGATAACTTACCTGCTATAAAAGAAGTTCTTCAAGAATATACTAAAAAATTTGGGAAACGTCCATTCGTTCCTGGAAATCCTAGTTGGATGAGATAATTTTAGCCGTCTAAATAATATTTTAACATATTATTAGACGGCTATATAATTGAATTCTTTAATATCTTCACCTCTTAGCAAAATGACTTTCACACCACCCTATTTCATTATTAAAAATAACTTTTTTATCTTTACACATAACATATCCATTTATATATCCTACCATTTGTTTTAACTTAAATTTAAAAATTTTTATATTATCAGGTTTGAAATCTCTTATTATAGGTTTAAATTTCAAATTCACCTCATCACCTTTCATAGATTTCACATCTATAGTGCAATCATTATTGTTATACTTAAAGTAAATATCACTATCAAATTTATATATTTTATCATCAATTTTTAAAGCATTTTCATTTACACCAGTGTAATCTGTATACTTTGCTCCTAAATTTATAGATACATGTTCATGCTTTTCATTTGTAAATCCGCTAGTTAGCCAGTCCCACTCACATTTACGCTTTAAAACCCCCCTACCATAATCTATAAAACACTTTGAATTGCTTAAATCATACTCCATTTCTCCTATTCTTAAAATTCCTTTAGTTATTAAATTCATGTGTTTTGATGTGTAATGAAAATGTTCAAAGTCCCATGGAATAAGCACATTTAACGATTCATAGTCTAGGTATATAGTTGATGTAATATCAAAATCATCTAGCTTTAAGTCTAGATTTAAATAGTTTGAGCTTCTTAATATATTTATAAATTTACGCTTTCCTTTGTAATGTGCATATGAGTTTATATTATCATCAATAACAATATATTTGATTAATGGATGCCTATATATTTTACTTATCCTAATATCATCTTTTAAATTATAAAAATCTGCATGTATAATTGAACAATGTCCTAAATCAGATATTAAAAAGTTAAATACAAATTCTTCACTTATCCAAATATAGTGATTCCATATTTTCTTCTTTAAAAAACATTGATTTATAGAACAATCCTTAAATGGTACATCATTCCAACCTATAGCATAATCATTTAAAAAACCATTATTGTCACATATAGATTTACTATCTCTTACTCGCCTCATGCCATTCCCCCTTTATATAAATATAGTTATTAAACTAGTATATTATTCTTTTGAAATAATTGTGACACTATAAAATTAAAAAAAGAGGTCATCTAAAAATAATACGCAAAGAATAAATATATAAGTTTTAGCAATATTTAAAGCATTTTTATAGCTTTATTAACAAAACTTATATATTTACTCTAAGCGTCATAAAATTTTGAGACACCCCCCTTTATTATGCATTTTTGTAAATATATAATGCCTCTACTCTAGCACAGTAAATTTCTTTTTTATCATAACCTATGTATTTTGCATATTTTTCAAGTTTTTCTTTTTCTATTTCAGCGTCACAGCTATGATTTTGTTCTATATCCTCTACATATTTATCCATTAAATATTCTTTATATTTTTTTACATCATGCCCTAAAAACTTAGTTAATCTCTCTATTTCTTTATTAAAGTCTCCATCTTCTTTTATAAAAAACTCATATATATCTTCTCTATATGGATTTAGGGCAATTATTTGCTTTATAACATAACTTTCATTGGTTTTATCTATAAATCCATCTTTATAGTTATTAAATAATGCATTTGATTTTATTATATTTTCTTCTTCTATGTAACTTGATACTATATTTACCTCATTATCTATAAGTGCATCAATAACTGCATAATGTATTTTAAAACAATCTTCAAATAAATAATCACACAATGTATTTATTAACTTTTTATCTTCCATAGACTTTTGAGCTAAACTGATTTTTTTATTTTTATTT
Source organism: Paraclostridium ghonii (assembly GCF_023653455.1). Taxonomy (GTDB): domain Bacteria; phylum Bacillota; class Clostridia; order Peptostreptococcales; family Peptostreptococcaceae; genus Paraclostridium; species Paraclostridium ghonii. The sequence goes on along the minus strand of NZ_JAKEDR010000185.1, from coordinate 2,755 downwards.
TGTATTAAATAATCTTTTGATAAGTTTTTAGATTTTTTTGAGTAAGTAATATACTTTAGACAATAATTTTTTCTAAAAAGATTGGTATCGATGGTTATAATTTCATAGTTAACTACTATTTCTACTCCTTTTTTTATGCAGTTATCTATATATTCTTTGTACAATTTTAAACCTGTTTCATTTATATCTTTTGATGTGTAGTTTTTGGATAATTCCTTTTTAAATTTATCTTTATATTCATTTGCTTGATTTAAAAATTCTTTTCTAATAGTATTATACCTGATTTTTTCTTCAGAAAATCTTATTATAGCACCATTTATATCAAATTCTTCCACCAAATATATCCCCCCTAATATTCTCATTAAAAACGAATATTATATATACTTTGATAAGGTACACTCTTTTTCCTTCTTAATATAAAAAAAAGATGCCTCAAAACTTTTTAAAGGCATCTTTTTTTATACTATTTTGCAGCTTCTAATGCTTTTTCATAATTAGGTTCATTAGTTATTTCTTCTAAGTATTCTGTATATACCACTTTATTGTTTTCGTCTACAACTATAACAGCTCTTGATACAAGACCTAATTCTTTTATATATAATCCATAAGATTTAGAGAACTCTCTGTCTTTATAATCTGATGCTGTAACAACATTTTCAATTCCTGCATTTCCGCACCATCTTGCTTGTGCAAATGGTAAATCCATTGATATAGTAAATACTTTAACATCATTTAATTTTGTAGCTTCTTGATTAAATTTTCTAACTTCCATATCACATACTGGAGTATCTAATGATGGAACTGCTACTAATATTCTTTTTCCCTTTGTTTCACTAAATTTTATAGGGTTTAAATCATTTCCTACTACTGTAAAGTCTGGAGCTATATCTCCTACTTTAACTTGATCCCCTTCTAATGTTAATGGTGCTCCACTAAATGTAATTTTCATACATATCCTCCTAATTATTTTTAAATTTTATTTTTTTCAGTTAAATTTTATGCAAAATAAAAGAGCATAATTTCTTATACTCTTTTATACCCCCTCTAATTATTATTAAACAATAATAATAATTAGTTAATTTTTTTATTTATATATAATTACATATATTTGCATTTTCATCTATTATACCTTCAATTGTAGTATTCTTACTTACCATTATAGTTGTAACCCCTGGCCCATGCCCTAGTGTTACACAGTCACTATGAACAATTACACCAATACTTACAGCCCCTTTTAGGTATCCTCTTCCATATGTATTATCACAGTCTTCTAATAAAACTAAATCTCCAAACTTTAATTTATCAAGCCCAAGTCTTTTTATTTCCTCAAAATCAGCTGTCATTATATCATAATCTCCAGTATAGGCATTGCTTGATCCTATTCCTGATCCCATTAAATAAGGGGGAACTTTTGCAACAACAGGAACTTGAATTTTATCTCCTTTTTCTTTTATTCCTATCTTTTCAAATAAATTTGGATCTATACTCATTATATGTATATCGTCAAATCCTTCTAATTTTAGACCTTGACCATATGCCTTGACCATAATTTTATCATCTATAGCTAATTTTTCTAAAGTTTCTTCATCGAAATGTATAAGAACATGTTCTATACCCCCATGCATACCTGTAACATATCCTTTTGCGCCTTTAGCTTCTCCACTTACAACTTTAGCTTCATTTCCTATACATGAAAAAGTCATTAACGCATTACTTTCTCTTATATCCTCATTCCTGATAGATACTCCTGGTTCCACATGGTCTCCAGCTAATCCATAAACACAATCCCCTATTTTAACATTATATGATATCCCTCCTGTTGAAGGTAATATAACAGGCTTACCTTCATGGGTTACTCTATAGCTCAGAGCTAGTGGATGGTGTATTTTCCCCTGAACTGACCATTTTACAACCTTATCTTTGTTTGTTTTTAGCATAAAATACCTCCTATAATTTAAACAATATTAAAGAAAATAAAAAATTCTCTAATAATATATTATTAGAGAATTTTTTACTTTATGTTAATTATGGTACTTAGATTAAATTTACTAATTATTATAATCCAACTTAATATAATATTTTATATTTTGCAAATTTTTATAAATTTCTTCAAATTATTATTTATTTTTATTGACAATAAGTTTTCTTTAAATTATTATTAATATTAAATATTTTATACCCGGATGAAGCTTTATAGAAGAGTTGTATTTTACACGCCGAAGGAGTAACACTCTCAGGCAACTTTTTATAAGTTAGGACTGTAAAGCAGACGGAACTCTGGAGAGACTCCAATATTGGGGCGCCGAAGGGGCAAGGCATTTTAGCTCAATCTCTCAGGCAAAAGGACAGGGATTTTAATTTTTAATGTAGTTTTATCTAATTTTTGTGTTGTTAAAACATGCCAATTTTATATTAATTTAAACTCATTTATTTTAATCCCCTGTCAATTAATTCATAAAAATTTAAAAAGGAGTGTTATTATGAATTTAATTGATTTACTAGGAAGCTTAAACAGCTTCGTTTGGGGACCTCCCCTTCTTATTTTATTAGTTGGTACTGGAATTTTATTTAGTATTAAACTTGGATTCATACAAGTGTCTAAACTTCCTACAGCCATTAAACTTATATTCAAAGCTGAAAATTCTGGATCTGGTGATATAACTAGTTTTAGTGCGCTATGTACTGCCCTTGCTGCTACAGTGGGTACTGGTAACATAGTTGGAGTTGCCACTGCTATTAGTGCAGGCGGTCCTGG
>NZ_JAKEDR010000184.1 GCF_023653455.1 Paraclostridium ghonii | reverse complement strand
ATTATATATAGGAGTGAAAGGTGGTTGATCTTATAAATAATATAAACAATATAAACAATATAAAAAGCAATGTTCAAAATAATGTCATTTATAAAAAAGTGAATATAAATGATATTAACTCAAGGGCAGCAGCTATGTCTTATTATTTATTGCTTTCTATATTTCCATTTTTGATATTTATGATAAACTTATTAAGTTACATACCTATAATCCATATAAATAAGTTTTTATATTCGTTTAATGATTTGATTCCAAAGAGTGCATTTGCTATGATAGAATCTATAATAAACTCTGCAATAAGTGATAAAAGTATAAGCTTAACGGTATTCAGTTTTATTTTTACATTGTGGAGTTCATCTCGTGCAGTTAGAGTATTTATAAAAGGAATAAACAAATCGTATAACTCAAAAGAAACTAGATCTTTTTTCAAATTACTACTTATATCATTTTATTTTACAGTAGAACTTATAGTATTAATAATTTCATCTATGGTATTTTTATTATATGGAGAAAAGGTTGGGTTTATAATATTTAAGTTTTTAGGTCTTAGCAAACTATTTATGCCAACATGGAACTTATTTAGATACTCTTTTGTAATAGCTATAACTATATGGATAGTTAGTTCTTTATTTAGGTATGGACCTGACAAAAAAATAAGTTTAATAGAAGCAATGCCAGGAGCTATTTTATCTATATTTGGATGGATATTAGTTTCAGTTATATTTTCTTTTTATACAAATAATTTTTCAAATTATCAAGTTATATACGGAAGTATAGGGGGAATTATAGCACTTCTTACTTGGTTTTATTTAAGTAGCTGGATTATGTTATTGGGTTGCGAAATAAATGCTCTTATATATTATAGGAGTAAAAATTTTAATAAATTTTATAGAAGGGATATATAATTATGGATAAAAACTTAAATTGGATTTATGAAAAACAAATTGAAAGAACTATTAAAGCTTTAGAAAATAATAACATGAATGGATATTTAGTTAAATCAAAAGAAGATTTAATAAAAAAAATATGTGATTTAGTTTGTGAAAATTCATTAGTTGCTTGTGGGGGTTCTCAAACTCTTTTTGAATCAGGTGTAATAGACCATTTAAGAAGTGGTAGATATGAGTTTTTAGATAGATATGAAGAAGGGCTTACTCCTAATGATATGAAAGATATATATAGAAAATCATTTTTATCAGATGCCTATTTTACAAGTACCAATGCTATAACAGAAAATGGAGAACTTTATAATGTTGATGGAAATGGAAATAGAGTTGCTGCAATGATGTATGGTCCTGATAAAGTTATAGTAATATGTGGTAAAAATAAAATTGTAAAAGATGTGCATGAAGCTATAAGAAGAAATGAACAAGTAGCGGCTCCGGCTAATGCTAAAAGGCTAGATACTAAAACCCCTTGTAAAGTTACAGGCTATTGCATGGATTGTAATAGTAGTGATAGAGTATGTTGTCAATATACTTTAATAAAAAAACAAAGAATACCTAATAGAATACATGTTATTTTTTTAGATGAGAATTTTGGGTATTAAACAAAAATAAATACATATAAAAGCCATATTGAAACCGTAAAACTGGTTTTAATATGGTTTTTTTAATATTTAGACTATAGGAATATTATGTAATCAAATAAGAGACAATAATAAATATACATTCAACTCAACCAAAAATAAATAAAATTTATATTAGGAGTGTTTACATGGGATATATAAACTTCAAAGAAGAAACTTTTGTAGCAAAAAAACAATTACAAAAAAGGAAACAAAACAATGGGAAATTATTTGATAATATCATAAAACATAAAGATATACCTACAAGTTATAATCCTTGTAAGCAATATAGCTTTAAAGTTTTTAACGAAGAAGAATTTGGAAAAGAAAGCATTTTAGATGAAGAAAACTTTTCTATTATAGAAAATAAAGATATACTATGCTCTAAATTTATATCGTGTAAATTTTACAATATAAAATTTAAAGAATGTAGATTTATAGGGTGTACATTTGAGCAATGTGAATTTGAAAAAGGTGGAGCAAGTTTTGAAAACTGTAGTTTTTTCAAAGAAAACAGCGATAGTACTCCGTCATTAAATAAATATGATAATTTTTCGTGCCAATTTATAAAATGTAAAATATATGCAAAATTTTTAAATTGTATATTATCTTTTTCAGTTTTTGAAAATTGTAATATAAAAAATACAAATTTTGAACAAAGTGATATGACTAGTTCAATAATTATAGACAGTACACTAAACATGGTAATTATTTCAGATTGTGATTTATGTGGTTCTAAAATTATTAATACTTATATTGAAAATTTAGAATTTAGAGATAAGTTTCAAAGCAAGTTAGATGAAAAAAGTTTCTTTGATAAAATTCCTATTAGATTAAAGACTCGAGAAGAATATGAAGGAATATATATGATTTATGAAACTATAGCTAATAAGTTTAGGGAAAATTCTCTAAATAATAATTTTAGTGAATATTATTATTTATGTAAAATTACACAAAGAAAAACGCTTAAAATAATTCCTAAGCTAAAATCATATTTATATTGGGCAACATGTGGATATGGAGAAAGGCCAATGTTTGCAATATATTTCTCGTTAGTTCTTATGTTTATATTTGCAATTATATATCTATTTACTGGTGTTGAAATAGGTGATAATATAGTTAATTATAATATTAGCACTATTAAAAACTTATCATTTTCAAAATTTTTATATGACTTTAATGAAGCTTTAAGTTTAAGTATAGGAACTTTTGGAGGAGTTGGAACTATAAATTGTAAACCAACAGAAATTAGTTATGTATTAACAAATCTAGAAGTTTTAATAGGCGTTGTAATGATGGGATTAGGAATAGGAACTTTAACTAGAAAAGCAATTAGATAGATTACTAAATATATGAAAATTTAATATAAAAAAACTAACTATTTAAAAGGAGCTATTTAAAAAGTAAATTAGATTTATTTTAATCTAATTAAAACTTTTATAAAATAGCTCCTTTTAAACTTGTCTGTTTGGTATATACATTTGTTTGAAAGAATACAATATATCAAAAGGGGGGAGTTTATGAAAATATCAGATGTTTTAAAAGATATGTTTTCTAGTGTAAGAAAAATTATAGCTCTTTGTTTAACTATTGTTTTTTGTTATTTAAGTATCATAGGAACTATAAAGCCATCTGAATTTATTCCAGTATTTAGTATGGTAGTTGGATATTATTTTGGGAAGTCTACAGCTTTAGAGACTCCAAATCAAAATACAGATTAATTTTAATTTAGATTTAGTTATCATATCAAATAGTGTATAATGACTATAGGAAACAGGAGGAGATGATATGAAAAACTATATAAAATTTGAAAATGTGAAAAAGTTATATACTATGGGTGAAGTTGAAATAAGTGCACTAGATAGTGTAGACTTTGCAATCGATAAAGGTGAGCTCGTAATAATTGTAGGTGCTAGTGGAGCAGGAAAAAGCACCATATTAAATATATTAGGTGGTATGGATTCATCAACATCTGGAACCGTAATGGTTGATACAAAAAATATAAGTAATTATAGTGAAAAAGAGTTAACGAAATATAGAAGACACGATATAGGGTTTGTGTTTCAATTTTATAACTTAGTTCAGAACTTAACAGCAATAGAAAATATTGAATTAGCCACACAAATTTGCAAAAAACCTTTAAATCCACAACAAGTTATAGAATCTGTAGGGCTTAATCACAGAAAAAATAATTTCCCATCTCAATTATCTGGAGGAGAACAACAGAGAGTGGCTATAGCAAGAGCTTTAGCAAAAAATCCAAAATTACTTTTATGTGATGAACCAACAGGTGCCTTAGATTATAACACTGGTAAATCAATTCTTAAAGTACTTCAAGATACAAATAAGACTCTTGGAGTTACAGTTGTTATAATTACTCATAACATGGCAATAGCTCCTATGGGAGATAAAGTAATTACAATTAGAAATGGGAAAGTACATAAAGTAGAAAAAAATAAAACTCCAATTCCTGTAGAAAGGATAGAGTGGTAAATATGAGAAATCCTTTATTTAAAGACACTTTTAGAGAGATAAAAAAGTCTAAGGGTAGATTTTTATCTGTATTTGCAATAATAACTTTAGGGGTTTCTTTTTTTACGGGAATAAAAGTTGCATCTCCAGTAATGGAAATTACAGCAGATAAATATTATGACCAAAACAATTTAATGGACTTAACAGTAATATCGAATTTGGGACTTACAGATGAAGATATCGAGGAAATTTCAAAAGTAGATGGAGTTTCTAATGTATATCCTACATATTCAAAAGAGGTATTAACAAGTATAGGAACTAACCAATTAGTTTTAAAGGTCCATGGATTGCCTAAAAAAAGTAATAGTGATTATATAAACCAAATAAAAATAACTGAGGGTAGATATCCTCAAAAAGAAGGGGAATGTTTAATTGAAGACTCTAAAGATGTTCCCTTAGGAAGTACTATAAAAATTTATGGAGATAACAATGAAGATTTAAGTAAAACTCTAAACCATAGCGAATATAAAGTTGTTGGAAAAGTGAAGAACCCATACTATATAGCAAAAGCAAAAGGCAGTAGCAGTATAGGAAGTGGAACCTTAAATAGCTTTATTATGGTTTTAAATAATGAGTTTAAATTAGATAATTACACAGAGAGCTATATAACTGTAGATGGTGCAAAAGACTTAAATTCATATTCAAAAGAATATGAAGACAAAGTCCAAAAAGTAGAAAATAAATTAGTTGAACTAGGGGAAGATAGAGCTGGATTAAGATATAAAAAAATTATTAATGATGCAAGTGAAAAATTATCTGAAGGTAAGTTGGATTTACAAAAAGAAAAAACTAAGGCTTACGATGAACTCAATAAAGCTAAAAATGATATTGAGAATTCAAAATCTAAAATAACTAATAATGAAAATAGTCTTCATAAAAAAGAAACACAAGTTAAGAATGATATATCTTCATTAGAAAAATCAATAAGTGCGTCTTATGAAAAATTAAACTTAAGAGAGATTGAACTTAATAAACAGATAAATATTTTCAACACAAGTAAGGAATCTGTACAACAAGAAATACATAAATCTAAAGAGAAAATAAAGTTAAAAGAAGAAGAAGTTAATCAATTAAAAGACTATATAAATAGCATAGAGCAAGTTTTATCTAATGAATATTTAGATGAAGAAAAAAGAAAAGAACTCGAACTTATATTAGAAAAAAGCCAACAAAAACTTGAAACATCAGAGTCAGAGTTAAGTGAAGCAAATAAAGAAGTGAAAACTCAAGAACAAATATTTAATGATACTCAAAACAAATTGTTATCAGCTCAAATGGATATAGAAAAAAATAAAGAATTACTAAATGATAAAAAAAGTGTTATTGAAAATAAGAAAAAAGAAGCTGAAATTGAGTTTAAAAATGCTAAATATAAGTTAGATCAAGGAAAAGAAGAACTTGAAAAAGGACAAGATGAGTACTTAAAAAACAAAAAAGAGGTAGAATCAAAGTTACAAAAAGCTCACGATGAACTTGAACGAGAGGAAGAAAAAATTAATGATATAAAGACAGGAAAATGGTACGTATTAGATAGAAATACTAATTATGGATTTGTCGACTATAAAAATTCTGTAGACAGTATTGAGTCTATTTCTAAAATATTCCCTGTATTTTTCTTTTCATTAGCAGCATTAATATGTTTAACTACAATGACTAGAATGGTTGATGAACAAAGAATAAATATAGGAACTATGAAAGCTTTGGGATATAAAACTGGATCAATAATGCTAAAATATATATTATACTCGCTATTAGCAAGTGTTTTAGGAAGTATTTTAGGGAATTTAATAGGACTTACTGTATTTCCTTCAGTTATATACAATGCATATGCTAGCATGACATATGCACTTCCAAGTGTTACTTTAGTATTTAGCTTAAAATTAATTCTTTTATCAACCTTAATAGCTGTATCAACAACTACATTAGCTTCAGTATACTCTTGTTATAAAGAGTTAAAAGAAGTTCCATCTATACTTATGAGACCTAAATCTCCTAAAGATGGAAAAAGAATATTACTTGAGAGGATAAATTTTGTTTGGAATAGATTAAATTTCACACAAAAGATAACTTGTAGAAATATATTTAGATATAAGAAAAGATTTTTTATGACAGTAATAGGAATAGCAGGATGTAGTGCTCTTTTATTAACCGGATTTGGGATAAAAGATTCTATATCATCTATAGTGGATAATCAATATGGACAGATAATAAAATACAATTTGACTTTAAATTATAGCAAAGATATTACTAAGAACTCTACAGATAACGAATTGAAGTATATAAGTAATGACAGTAGGGTAGAAAACTGTTTAAATATAAAAAATAAAAGTTATAAAGCTTTATATAAATATATAGAAAAAGATGCAAATATTATAGTTCCAGAAGATCCTAATAG
>NZ_JAKEDR010000183.1 GCF_023653455.1 Paraclostridium ghonii | reverse complement strand
CTTTTATATAAAATGTATACATTTTATATATTTTTTTTACATATGCACAAAAACACCTGCTACAATATAAATAAATACATATTTTAACATCAAGTTAATATACAAAACTCAAGGGGGTATTATTTATGTTTGATATGTTCAAACAATTTATTGATTGGTTATGGCTTTATCCGCTTTTAATAGTATTAGTCGGTGGAGGAATAACAATGTCAATTACACTGAGATTTTTCCAAATAACAAAACTACCTTTTATTTTAAAGGAGACATTTGGGAAAATATTTAAAAAAGGGGATGGAAGTGGAACTATAACTCCTTTCCAAGCTGCTACATCTGCATTAGCTTCTACAATAGGAGCTGCTAATATAGTAGGTGTTCCACTTGCTATAGCTACTGGTGGTCCTGGAGCTATATTTTGGATGTGGCTTATAGCAATATTTGGATGTGCTCTTAAATATTCTGAAATTATACTAGGTATAAAGTATAGAATAAAAAATAAAGAGGGTGACTACGTAGGAGGTCCTATGTATTATCTAAAAAACGGAGCAAAAATGCCTTTACTAGGTACATTATTTGCATTTTTCTTAATGATTGAAATAGCTCCATCAATAGCTACTCAGTCAGCCTCAATAGTTCAAACTGCTGAAACTATAAACATATCACCTATAGTAACTGGAATTGCAGTTGTAATTATAGTTGGTCTAGTTGTTTATGGAGGTATAAAGAGAATATCAAAAGTTACAGAAAAACTAGTTCCTTTTATGGCAGTTGCATACTTTTTAGTAGCTCTTATAGTAGTATTAGTTAACTGGGCAAATATACCAGAAACACTTTCTTTAATATTTAAAAGTGCATTCACTCCAATAGCTGCAACAGGTGGCTTTGCAGGTTCTTTAATATCAACTACAATAAGAACGGGAGCTGCTAGAGGAGCTTATTCAAATGAAGCTGGGATGGGTACATCAACAATAGCACATTCTGCCGCTGTTACTGATTACCCTGCAAGGCAAGCATTATGGGGAATATTTGAAATTATAGTAGATACACTTTGTATATGTACTATAACAGCATTTTTAGTTTTATCTACAGGAGTATGGTCTAGTGTTGGAGCTGATAAAGCTGCTGCTATGCCTTCCATGGCAATTCAAAGTGTATTAGGAACTCAATTCGGGGGAGGATTCTTAACTATATGTATGCTTATGTTTGTTTTATCTACACTAATAGTTTTAATATTCTATGGTGAAAAACAAGCTGAATATTTATTTGGATTAAAAGTATCTAAAATAGTTAGAATCATTTATCTATGTTTTATAATGATAGGAGCAGTATGCAGATTAGATAATATAATAGTATTGTTAGACGCTGCATTAGCATGTGTTATAGCTACAAATATGATAGGTGTAATAAAACTTCGAAAAGAAGTAAAAGAAGAATCAGATAAATTCTTTGAGAGTCAAAAAATTAAGGCAAATTAATTTTATAAAATAACTAAAATAAGCTAATTCAATTTTGAATTAGCTTATTTTTATATAATTATTAATTTAAAGAATACTTTATTATTTTATCTATTAAATCACTAAACCCAATTCCATTTGCCTTTGCACTTCTTGGTATTAAGCTAGTTTGAGTCATTCCTGGTAATGTATTTAATTCTAATACATATGGCACTTCATCACTTATTATTACATCTACTCTTACATACGCTTTGCAATTAAATGCTTCCCAACATACTTTAGATATTTCATTTACTTTTTCTTGTAATTCTTTTTCTAAATATACAACTTCTTCTGTAGCTCCATTTAAACTATATTTTGACTCAAAATCAAAAAACTCTGAATTTGCTTTTATTGATATAGTAGGGAATACTTCTCCATTTAATATGAATGATGTATATTCTCCACCTCTTATATATTTTTCTATCATTACACAATCATCAACTTCTAATCCTTTTTTGACTGCATCAAGTACTTCTTCTTTAGATTTTATTAAAAATGTTGCTACGCTTGATCCTCCACTATTTGGTTTAATAAATACTGGATATCCTATTTTTTCTATTTCTTCATAATCTATATCTTCTATTTTTCTAACTACTGTCCAAGGGGCAGTTGGTAATTTAGAATCTCTTAATATTTTTTTAGTCATATTTTTATCCATGCATAAAGCACTAGTTAATGGATTGCATCCTGAGTATGGAATATCCATAGCTTCTAAAATAGATTGTACGCACCCATCTTCTCCAAATTTACCATGAAGCGCTAAAAATGCAAAATCTATATCATCTGTTAACTTAGTGAATATATCCTTTTTATCGTTTAGTACAATTTTTACTGGTTCATATCTATTTTTATCTATATTATTAAAGACTTCTTCTCCTGATTTTAATGATACTTCTCTTTCTGAAGATATACCACCCATTATAACTGCTATTTTCATCTATTTCACTCCTAATTATCATCTTTTTAAGTTACTACTTATATAGTATATGATTTATGGATTATATCTTAAAGTACCACTTGTCGTCAAGTTTTATATATTAGTGGTTTTTTTATTATAAAACGGCTCTATATGAATTATAACTTGAGCACTTTTATTTATATCTTTTCTTATAAGCTCTTCAATATCATGATTTAACTTATGAGATTGTTCAACAGTTATATTAGGTTCCACCATGATGTGCATATCTATATGAACATCATTCTCACTACCTCTACTTCTAATATTATGCGCATCTTTTATTTCATCAAACTTTTTAAGTATACCTTTTATAGTTTCTTCATCAATTATAGCTTTATCAACTAAAACATCTATTGTAGATTTAAAAATTTCATATGATGCATGAAGTATAAAACATGCAACAACTAAAGATGCTATAGGGTCAATTATAGATGGAAGTCCTACTCTTACTCCAACTAAAGTTAGTAAAACTCCAACAGATACAAATATATCACTTTTAGTGTGCAGTGAATCTGATATTAGTATATAGCTATTTAATTTTTTTCCTATTTTATATTCATAAGTGCATACAAATATATTTATTATAAGTGTTAAAATTAAAATAATTAAGCTTCCAACTGTTATTGTCGGGCTGACTGGATGTTGAAATTTTGAAATACCTTCAATAATTATTTTTACCCCTATAAATAAAAGCATCGCTCCTATAAATAGCCCTGATATAACTTCAAATTTCTTGTGCCCATATGGATGTTCTTTATCCTTTGGCTTAGATGCTAGAGAGATTCCTATTAATCCTACAATATTTGATGTACCATCAGATACTGAGTGAAATCCATCTGCAGTCATACTTGCACTTTTTATAAGGCTCCCAATTGCTATTTTTAATATTGCAACTCCTATATTTGCAAATAATATTATCCATAAAACTTGTTTTACTTTTTTATAATTATCAGATAACATAAATACCCCTCCTAAATTTTATAAAAAAAATCCATGGAAAAGTTTTTAAACTATCCCATGGATTCATATCTCCACTGCTTCCTAAGAAACCCGGCACTTATTAATCTGTGCCTGATAAATCTATTTAACATGTTAAAATTAGCTTTGATTGTATCAAATAATTATATTAGTGTCAATATTAATTTATATTCAAAGTATATTAATTATGTTACTATTTATTTTAAAAAATTCATAGCTCCTTCTACTAAGACTTTACACCCTTTTTCTAATACAGCTTCATTAAGTTTTACTTTTGGATTATGCAGGGGATATACTTCTTCTCCCTCTATTACGGAGTTTAGTCCATAATATACACCTGGAACCTTTTCAAAATAATACGAAGCATCTTCACCTCCCATAGCTCCCTTTGGTAAAAGTAGCATGGAGTTTTTTCCAAACACGCTATCACAAACATTTAGTAAGTAATCAACCATATCACTATCGTTGTTAAGGGCTGGATATCCGTATTCATACTCGTATTCGTAGCTTCCACCCATAGTTTTTGTTACCCCATCTACAATTTCTTCTAACCTTTTATTTACAAAATCTCTCGATTCATTTTCTAAACATCTAACAGTCCCTAACAATTCAACATAATTAGGAATTATGTTATATACAGGAGTTGATGGTTGTTCACTTTTTATATTAGCTATACTTATTACAATAGGATTTTGGACATCATTTTCTCTAGTTGATATTCCCTGTATCATATTTATAATTTGATTTGTCATAAATATTGGGTCTTTTGAAAATTCTGGAGTAGATGCATGTGCACCTTTTCCAATAATTTTCACTTTAAAGCTATCAGATGAAGCCATCATTCCACCCTTTTTTGTTACAAGTTGACCAGGTTTTAAGTATGGCATACTCATAACGTGCTGAGCTATCATAGCATCTACTTTAGGATTCTCTAATACTCCCTCGTCTATCATTACTTTTGCTCCACCACCGTATTCTTCTCCTGGTTGGAATATTAGCTTAACTTGTCCATTTAATTTATCTTCATTTGCTTTTAGAATTTTTGCCGCACCTAATAACATTGCGGTATGAGTATCATGTCCACATCCATGCATATTTCCATTTGTTGATTTAAAATCGATTTGAGTTTCTTCAATTATTGGAAGTGCATCCATATCAGCTCTTAAAGCTATGACTTTACCATTTTTATTTTTACCTATTAACGCTGAAATTCCTGTACAATTTTTAAATTCTTTATAATCTATATCCATATTGTTTAATTCATTTTTTACATATTCCACAGTCTTTGGTAAATTTAACCCTACCTCTGGAATTTGGTGTAAATCTCGTCTACACTTAATTATATATTCACTTATGTTTTCATCGTATTTTAACATTTTAATTACCTCCAAGATAAATGTATTTAAGTAAGTTGATATATTTTTCTTATTTAATGTATAATTTAATATTACTATTAGTTATTATTTTTATAAAATCTATATTATTTATACTTACATATAAATAATATTTATATCTACAATTGGAGGAATCGTATGAAGCTTGAACAAATTATTTATGCCCTTGAAATTGCAAGATGTGGTTCTATATCTAAAGCTGCTAAAAACTTACTTCTAACTCAGCCTAACTTAAGTGCATCTATAAAAAACCTAGAAGAAGATATTGGCTTTAAAGTTTTTGAAAGGTGTTCCAGAGGAGTTGCTGTTACGTCTAAAGGTTCACAGTTTTTAGAGTATGCACAATCAATTTATAAAGATATAGAAAATATTAATTCAATAGGGTCTAGTGATAAACCATTGACTCCTATTAATTTTTCTTTATCTACTCAATCTTTTTCTTATATCATGGATAAATTTTTAAATCTTCATTCTAGTTATAATGATTGTCTTACTAATTTTAAGATAAAACACTCTCACTATTTTGAAGTTTTAGATGATGTTGCAAGAAAGAAAGCAGATGTAGGTATAATTTCTATATCAAACGAACATGTAGATTTATGGAATAAACTTTTTAAATCTAAAAACATTGAATTTAATCCTATAACTTGCGGTAACCTACACGGTTATATACTAGATAGTCACCCTTTATTTAATGAAGAAAATTTATTTATTGATGACTTGTTTGAATATCCTCTAGTTACATGCAATCACGATGACTATAATGCTTTATATTCAAATAATCTTTATAAAAGTAAACTATCATTTAAAAATAATATACTAGTATCTGATTATGGAGCTTTAATTTACACTATGGAGTCTATTAATGCTGTAACTTTAATTATAAAATTAGAAAATAGCTATACAAAATTATTTTTTGACAATTCCCATACAGGAAGATATATACCTATAGATAGTTTGCCTACAACTACACTAGGGTGGATTAAGCTTAAGGAAATACGACTTTCTCCTATAGCTAGTGAATTTATAGAATTAATTACAAAATAAGAAAATAGGAGCATATACTCCTATTTTCTTATTTTATAATGACCACTCACCATCTTTAATATAGATTCTTTTTGTATTACAACTTCTATCCATTACTATCAAGCTATCTTCTTCTATATTATTACTTAAAAGCATTAAATTATTATCTCTACAAAAATTTCTTGCAAGCTCTAATCCATCTGATTCCATATTTAATTCTAATAATCTTCCCATATCTATTCTCCTTAAAATATAATTTGACTTAATTTTATTATAATATATATTAACCTTTTTAAAAATTAAAAATCACTAGCTATATAGTTTCTATATAACTAGTGATTTAGTTAAATATATATTTTGTCAATATTACAATGGGCTACTTTAGTAATTGCAAGCTAATGCTAAGTTATTATTTAAAACTTCTATAAAATCATATATTTTTTCATTGTCTTCTTTTTTAAAATGTTCTTCAAAATCTATTAATCCTGTAAACTCTTCTGGTAAAGTGTTATCTATATAGTTAATTTGCTTTTCATCTTTATTTACTGTAAATAAACCTACTTTTTTAAATTTAAATTCTTCTACGTTATTTTCTATAAATTTCTGTATTTCTTTTGAAATTTCTCCATTAACTAAGTTTATTCCTATTAATAC
>NZ_JAKEDR010000182.1 GCF_023653455.1 Paraclostridium ghonii | reverse complement strand
CAGTATATTTTATAGCATTACTTATTAAATTTCTTAATACAATTTTTATTCCTTCTATATCAGCATTAATTGTAAATTCATCATCACTTAAATTTAAATTAATCTCTATATTATTTTCATCTATAATCATTTTGTATTCATTTATAATTATTTTTAATATCTCTTTTAAATCAAATGAACTTACTTTTAATTCTCTTTTTTCATACTTAGAAAGATATAATAAATTATTTATTATGTCATTCATTTTTTCACTTTCTTCTATTATAGTATCTAAATAGGTTCCATCGTCTATTCCATCTTGAATTCCCATTGCATATGCTTTTATAAGAGCTATAGGTGTCTTAAGTTCATGTGATGCTCCCCCTATAAATACTTTTAAATTTTCATTTTTCTTATTTAACTCACGTTGTGCAGCTTGTAAGCTTACACTCATTTGATTAACACTATCTGCTAGTTCCTCTATTTCATCATTAGTTTTTATTTTTTCTGTTCTAAAATTTAACTTTGATATATCTTTAGATAATAGCTTTATTTTTTCAAGTGGATCAATTATTTTTTTAGATAAAATAAAGGTTAATAAGATTATTATTAATACAGAAAAGCTAGTAAGTATTAAATTGAACTTGTTTATTATAGATATAGTTTCCTGCGAATGTTCTATAGGCATTGACATAGCAAATATATAATTATCTTTTAATACAAACTTTACTAATAAACTATATTTTAGGTTTCCTTGATTATATATTTTATTAACACTTTTTTCTTTCATCTCATTAACTACATAATGTGAAATCCAAAATTTTTTAAGTTTTATATCTTTCTTTTCAAATTCTTTTATCAATTCTTTGGTTATATTTTCTTCATTAACATTACCTTTTAAATCTATAGGTATGTAAATTATGCTTATCCCATATTTTTCTTCTATTTTATCCATATCTTTAATAATAGTTTCTGGATTTAATCTTTCAATTTCATCTCCAACAGTATTTATGATTTTCTTTTTTTCATATAAATAATACTTATGAATAAAAATTTTATTTATAGTTAGAGATAAAATAGATACTATTATTACAACCAAAGATATACTAATAGCAAGCTTTTTATTAAGTTTAGTCATTATTTTTCCTCCAAACTATATCCTAGACCTCTATGTGTCACTATTAGATGTTCTCCTATTTTTGATCTTAACCTTCTTATATGAGTATCTACTGTTCTAAAATCTCCAAAGTAGTCCATACCCCACACTAAATCAAGTAATTTCTCTCTTGAAAGTATTATCCCTTTATTGTTTATGAAACACGTTAATAATTCAAACTCTGTTTTAGTTAACCCCAAATCCTTATCACCTTTAAATGCTTTTGTAAGTTTAAAATCTATTTTTAAATCTTTTATTTTAACTATATCATTATATCCCATAAGCTTTTTAGATCTTATTATTAAAACCCTTGGATCAAATGGCTTTCTAACATAGTCATCCGCCCCAAAATTTAGAGCATCTACTTCATCATCAGCTTGTCCTTTTGCGGTCAACATCATAACTTTAATACTACTATTTTCTTTTATTTCCTTACAAACTTCTATTCCATCTATTTTAGGCATCATCCAATCTAATATAGCTAAATCAATTTTATTTTCATAAAATATATCTAAAGCTTCTTCTCCATTAATAGCTGTAAAAACATTAAATCCCTCTTTTTTCAAATAAGCTTCTATAATTTTTAACATATTTAATTCATCATCAGCAACTAATATATTCATCTCTTCACTTCCATTCATTTTTAAAGTTTATAAATATATTATATATTATCATCTATTTTTTACACTAATGTTACAAAACTATTATATAATTTATAAAAAGGATTAATAAGTTTTGCAAATAATCATATTTAAATAAGATTTATTAATCTTAAAATTAAAAGGAGGTTTTATATGAAAGAAATTAAATTAAAAAATGGTAAAACTGCAATTTTAAGATCAGCAAACAAAGAAGATGCCAAAGCCATGATAGACTATCTAAATATAATAGGTGGTGAAAGTGATTTTATAACATTTGGGAAAAATGAATTTTCAATGAGTGTAGAGGCAGAGCAAGATTATATCGAAAGAGTAAATAATATGAATAATTCTAAGAATGTACTAATTATTATAGATAATGAAATTGTAGGAATAGCGGCTATTACTTCTGTTGAAAAAGAAAGAATGAAACACAATGGAACGTTAGGAATAAGCCTTCGAAAAAAATATTGGGGTATAGGCCTTGGAAATGAGATTATGGATTATCTTATCAACTGGGCTAAATCCAATAAAATAACAAAGAAGATAAATCTTTTAGTTAGAGAAGATAATATTAGAGGTGTAAAACTATACGAAAAGTTTGGATTTGAAAAAGAAGGAATATTAAAGAAAGATATATGTGTAAATGGAGTTTATTACAATACTATAGCTATGGGATTGTATATAGACTAGAGTGTTGATTTAAAAAGATAGTTATAGTTATTTAACTCTCACAAATGGTTAAAATTTAATATTTGAGCCTGGTAATATTTAAGTGTTTCTTCAACAAATATAACTATCTTTTTTATACTTTTTATCTTTATTTAAAATACTTACCATAAGGTTTAAATTCTTTTAACTCTTCAATCATTTCATCTAATTTATTAAATTCTTTTTTTACATCATTTCCGATTAAACTTGATAAATATTCAAATAAAACTTGACCGTTTCCCTCCATTATAAATCCTGATAAATCGACTGTATCTTTGCTCTCAAGAACTATAATAATTAACTGTCCAGTACTTATTTTATTTAAATATGATGCGTCATTTTCTTCCATATTATTAAAATGTTCTATCGTCAATTCTATTTCTGATTTTTCTTCTTCACTTAATAGGTTTTCAATAATATCTACATTGTCTATTTTATAAATTTTTGAAATATGTTCAAAGTTATATTCTTCATTATTTTCATCCATATCTAAAAAATTTTCTAGTGTAATCTCTTCAGCTTCATATTTTTCAATTAAGTACTTTGATATGTTTTCTATCTTACTATTATTTTCATTGATCATTATCCCCATCTCCTTAAATTTAGTATATATATCAAATATTATATAAATTAATGTTTCATGGCAATAAAATAGAAAAAACCGCTTAAAATATATTATATTTTAAGCGGTTTTTTCTATTTTTAATTTTCTATTTTCGTTGATTTATTTTTTTTAGAACTAATTGTTAAAATTACTAATATAGCAAGTATTCCTAAAAGAACACCCGTAAGTCCATACCCTCCAACTAAAGCCTGTACTTTACCTAAAAATATTCCAGCTACTCCAAAGTCTGCATCTGAGAAAGTAGAGTTTGCTACCCCTAAGCTACCAAGTACCGGAAGCAATGCTACTGGTAATAATGATATTATAACTCCATTTACAAAAGAACCAACTATAGCTCCTTTTCTACCACCTGTTGAGTTTCCAAATACTCCTGCTGTAGCTCCTGTGAAGAAATGAGGAACAACTCCCGGTATTATTATAACCATACCTGTAGCTGCAAGAACTAACATTGAAACTATACCTCCAACAAATGAACTTATAAATCCTATTAAAACTGCATTTGGTGCATAAGGAAAAACTATAGGACAATCAAGTGCTGGTTTTGAATTAGGAACTAATTTACTAGCTATTCCTTTAAATGCAGGGACTATCTCATTTAAAACTAATCTAACTCCATTTTGTATTAGTATAAATCCTGCCGCAAAAGTTAATGCTTGTATCATTGAAAAAACTATGAAGTTTTTACCATTTGATAATTCTGATTCAATAAACTTAGGTCCTGCAACAAGTGCAACTACTATATATAAAGTTAACATAGTTATTGATATAGAAACTGCTGAATCTCTTAAGAAGCTTAAAGACTTAGGAACTTTCATTTCTTCTGTTGATTTAGAATTTTTTCCAACAGCTTTACCAATTGATGCAGATATTGCATATCCAACTGATGAGAAATGACCAAGAGCTACTGCATCATTTTTAGTTATTTTCTTCATAAAAGGCTGGCATATAGCAGGAGAAATCACCATTAAAAGTCCAAGTGCTAGTGAACCTGTAAATATTAAGTGAGCTCCACTCATACCACCTGATATTAATATAACTGCTATCATACAAGCCATAAATAATGTATGATGTCCTGTTAAAAATATATATTTAAACTTTGTAAATCTAGCTATAAGAATATTTATTATCATCCCAAATGTCATTATAAGAGCTGTAGCTGTTCCGAATTTATCCATAGCAAGTGCAACTACTGCTTCATTGTTAGGGATAACGCCATTTACATTAAATCCATACTCAAACATCTTACCAAATGGTTCTAGTGAACCTGCTATTATACCTGCTGAAGCCGCTATTACAACAAATCCAACCATAGCCTTTAACGTTCCCTTTATTATATCTTCAATAGGTTTTTTTTGTAATAAAAGACCTACTAAAACTATAATTCCTACAAGAACAGATGGCTCAGATAAAAAGTCTATAATTACCTTTAAAAAACCACTCATTTATGATGCCCCCTCTTTGTTTTGATTTTTAACAACCTAGTTTTTCTTGTAATTTCGCTTTTAACTCATCTTTATCAAATAAAGCATCTAAAACTATTAAGTTTGGTAAATGAGATGCACTATCTTCCAAGTCTCTGGCTGTTATAAATATATCTGCTTGATCAGCTGTAGCATCTGCTAAAGAACTATGAGATACTTCATATCCACTTAATCCTAATTCATTTAACACTTCATTAACATTCATCTCTACCATAAAACTTGATCCTAATCCTGATCCACAAACTGCCATTATTCTAGTCATACTACATTACCTCCATTATCTCTTTTTCATTATTTAAATCTAATATTGTATTTAATTTATTTTTATCCATACATACATTAGCAACCTTTTGCATAATTTCTATATGTGAATTACTATCAATTGCACTTAAAGTAAAAAATAAACTCACTTCCTTTCCTAAGAAATCTACTGGCCTATTTAACTTTAATAAACATAAATCAGTTTTTAATGCTCCATCTTCTGGTCTTGCATGTGGCATTGCAATTTTAGGTGCTATGCAAAAGTATGGTCCAAACTCATTAATTTTGTTAAGTATTGCTTCATAATAAGAATTTTTTATTGAATTTCTTTTTTGTAAAATATCACAAGTAATTTTGATAGCTTCTTTATAATCATTAACATTATCTAAAACTTTAACTACCATTTCTTGCCCCCCTTACTTACCTTGAATATTTATTTATAATTTCTAAAACCTCTTCTTTATTTTTACTATTTAATATTTTATCTATATTTTCTGTTTTACTAAGCATCTTAGTCAGGCAAGCAAGTGCTTTTATGTGCGTTTGGTTATCCTTTGGTGCTAAACTTATAAGCATCTTAACTTGATGTTGTTCTTTTTGTGAAAATATAATAGGTTCTTTAAATGTTGTAAGAGCCATACTAACCTTATTTACTCCATCTTCTGGTCTTGCATGTGGCATTGCAACCTTCGGTGCTATAACTATATATGGTCCTAGTTTCCTTACATTTTCTATCATAGATTCTATATAACAATCTTTTACATACCCTAAATCCTTTAAAGGCTTTGCACTAACTCTTATCGCTTCTTCCCAATCTTTTGCTTCTTGATTTAAATAAATAGTATCTTCATTTAAAAGTTCATTTAAAGTTGCTTTATAACTTTTTGTTTTCTCTCTTGAAGTAATTACAATATCTTTAATCTCTTCTCTTAATTTTTCTTTGTTTGAAATAGTTGCATACCTTTCTACACTATTTATAATTTTATTTATAAATTCTTGTTCAACATTAAATACAGATTGTGTATTTGATATTTGAGAAAGTAAATTTTGCTTATCTAAATTTGTAAGTATTGGATTTACCTTTATAGCTTGTTTTTGATTTATATCTACAGTAGTTATAGCAAAATCATAATACTTATCATAATTTTCAAAATTCTTTAGTGACAATATATCTTGAATTTCTATTAAATCAAATAATTGTTCTATCTGATTTTTAAGAAGCTGTGAAGTTGCCATACCTGAGTTACATACTATAACTATTTTGGGAATTTTAATTTCAACTCCCATCTTTGAACTGTAACCCCCAAAATACATTGCTATATAAGCTACTTCATCATCATTTAAAAATATACCAAGATTATTTTCAATATTTTTTACTACTTGCTTTGTAAATTGATAAATTGATTTATACTTTTGTTTTACCTCATTTTTTATTAAATTTGGATAGTAAATTCCATACTTTATTTTAAATATAGATGGTATAAGATGGTTTAGTATATTTTAGATAAAACTTCATAATCTTCTATTGATATACAAGAAACTTTTTCAAACTCTTTTACCATCATATTAATAGGATGAATATATTTATTATTAATTTTATTCTTATAAAAATATGTTCTTATATCCTCATCCTTTGAAAAAAATGTTTGCACATAGTATATTTCAT
>NZ_JAKEDR010000181.1 GCF_023653455.1 Paraclostridium ghonii | reverse complement strand
ATTATTATTATGATAAATTAAAACTACATTTTATTCATTTGAATATAATATAATTCCATTTACTATTACTATATTATGTTATATCATTAGTCGCAAATTTTACAGTTACACTATTGTAATAAATTATGTAATCATTTATTTATCCCTTTTGATATAGTTTTAATCTTTCTAAAATATCTTCATTTTCTTTTAAAAAATTAATTAAATTATTTATTTTTAACAAAGTTTCCACACTTATTGTATGTTCTATCTTTTCCGTTTCTTCATGCAAATATTCATCTAGTCCTATTAACTTTAAAAATTCATATACTGTATTATGTCTATATAAAAATTTTTCCCCCATATCTTCTCCTAATTTACTTAAACTTATTGTTCCGTATAGTTCATGTTTTAATAAATTTTTTTGTTGTAATTTTTTTACCATATTACTTACAGACGAAGGTTTTATATTAAGTGATTTTGATAAATCTTTTATTTTCACATTGTTCATTTCTTTTTGTAATCTATAAATCATTTCAATATAGTCTTCCTCATTAGGACTTAAACTATTATCTTTCATATACTCATTAAAAGTGTAAAACTGATTAAAATCCTTCAAATCTTCTCCCCCTAGTCTCAATCTCATATCTAATATATTAGACTTTTATGTAATATATTCTAAATTAATGTAACATTCATATAAATTTTTTCATAATATTAAATGTAAGAAATTTAGCTTAGACTAAAATTTTTTCTTATAAATTTTGGAGGTATTTTTTATGGTTAAACTTGCTGATGCAGATATATGTAGCACCGTTAAGGTAGAAGGACTTTTATCAGAAGGTTACCTAAGAGAGCGAATGTTAGCACTTGGCTTAACTAATGGTGCTTTAATAGATGTAGTTAGACGTGGTCCTAAAGATAATCTAACAGTATATAATATACGAGGTGCTATGATTGCACTTAGAAAAGAAGAGGGTCAAAAAATATTAGTTTCATATATATAAATTTTTATATTAAGGGGGGGATGATAAAATTATGGGGTTAACTTATAATTCTACGAAAATGAAATCTTTGAAAGATATGTTCAATATCGATAAAAAAGATAACCAGTATATAATAGCACTTGCTGGAAATCCTAACACTGGTAAAAGTACAGTGTTTAATTATTTAACAGGCCTTAGACAACATACTGGAAATTGGCCCGGCAAAACAGTATGTACAGCTAGAGGTGATTTTAAATATAATGACAAAGATTTTGCTTTAATTGATTTACCAGGAACTTATTCTTTATTCGCTGCCTCTCAAGAAGAAATAGTAGCTCGTGATTTTGCCTGTTTTGGACACCTAGATGCAGTTATCGTAGTAGCTGATGCTACATCTTTAGAACGTAATTTAAATTTAGCATTTCAAATAATGGAACTTACCGATAATGTTATCCTTTGCATAAATCTAGTTGATGAGGCAAGAAAAAAAGGTATTTTTATAAATAAAGATATTATAGAAAAAGAACTTGGAATTCCTGTTGTCTTAACCTCAGCTAGAAGTGGTGAAGGTATGGATAATCTACTTAAAACTTTAGATATGGTTGTAAACAAATCTTATAAATATAACAATAAAATCATTAAATATGAAGAAAACATAGAAAATATGTTAAAAATAATAGAAAATGATTTATCTTCAATCATACCTTATATAAAATCAAGATGGCTAGGCCTTAGATTAATCGATGGAGATACTAGTATTTATGAATCTATGAATAGTTATATAACTGGAGATTATATAACTGATATAGATAAGATTAAATCAAAACTACCACCTAATATAGATAAAGTTTATATTAGAGATTCTATGAGTATGAACATGTATGAACATGCAAAAGAACTCTATGAAAAAAGCGTTACTATTCAAAATAAAAATAAATTCCATAGAGATGATAAAATTGATGCAGTAATTACATCTAAAAAATTTGGATTACCTTTAATGCTTTTAATGCTTTGTATAATTCTTTGGATTACTATTGAAGGCGCAAACTTACCATCTAGCTTACTGTCTAATGTTTTATTTAAATTTGAAGCGATTTTGTATAATTTCTTATCATCTATTCAATGTCCTTTATGGCTAAATGAAATGATTAGCTACGGTATGTATAGAACTCTTGCTTGGGTTGTATCTGTTATGCTTCCTCCTATGGCAATATTTTTCCCATTGTTTACTTTGCTTGAAGATTTTGGATACTTGCCTAGAGTTGCTTTTAATCTTGATCATATGTTTAAAAAAGCTTGTTGTCATGGTAAACAATGTCTAACTATGTGTATGGGGTTTGGATGCAATGCAGCTGGAGTTATAGGTTGTAGAATTATAGATTCTCCAAGAGAAAGGTTAATAGCTATCCTTACTAATAACTTTGTCCCTTGTAATGGACGCTTTCCAACTTTAATAGCTATATCTACAATCTTTTTCACATATTTTATAAATAATTCGTTTGTAAGTAGTACTATAGTTGCTCTTTGTATAGCTCTTACTATAATATTTGGGATTATAACTACTTTAATGGTTTCTTATATTTTATCAAAAACACTACTAAAAGGAGTTCCTTCAACTTTTACATTAGAGCTTCCTCCTTATAGAACTCCTAAAATAGGTAGAGTTATATATACATCAATAATAGATAGAACAATTTTTGTATTAGGTAGAGCTGTTGTGGTTGCTATACCTGCTGGACTTATTACATGGATATTTGCAAATATATATATAGGTGATATGAGTATATTATCTCTTATTGCAAGTTTTTTAGATCCACTAGCAAGATTTATAGGACTTGATGGGTTTATTCTTCTTGCATTTATTCTAGGTTTTCCAGCAAATGAGATAGTAATTCCAATACTATTAATGTCTTATTTGGCAACTGGGTCTATGGTTGAACTTAATAGTTTAAATGCACTTGGAGAGGTTTTAAAAGATCATGGATGGACTTATTTAACTGCTATAAATACAATGTTATTTAGTCTTTTACATTGGCCTTGTGCTACAACTCTATGGACAATAAGAAAAGAAACAAAGAGCTTTAAATGGACTATAATAGGATTTTTAATGCCTACTTTTATCGCGTTTGTGGTATGCTTTTTAACAACTTGTTTATTTAACCTATTTGTATTAATTTAATATAAAACAAAAGGGAGTGAGAGTATATTTTAGCTACATTTCAAGCATCTTTTCAGCTTATGTCAAAATATACTCTCACTCCCTAATATTTGTTATCTACTCTATATATCGCAACAAACTATACCTATTATTCCAGGTCCTGTATGTGAGCATATACTAGAACTAACATTCTCAATTATAATTTCATCTACAATAAACTCTTTTTCTATTTTTTCTTTAAAAGAATCTATGTCAGCTTTATTATCTCCATAAGTAAGCATTACTCTTTTATTTCTTAAATCAGTACCTATGCTTTCTTTTATCAAGTTTGTTATCTTACTTAAAACTTGCTTTTTCCCTCTTACTTGTCCAATTGGCTTTATAGTACCTTCTTCAATAGAAAGAATAGGCTTTATATTTAACATATTTCCTATAGTAGCTTTAGCTAGAGATAACCTTCCACCTTTTTGTAAATAATCTAAACTATCTACAGTAAAAAATATTTTCAAACTTTCTTTTATCTTCTCTAAATGATTTATTATGTTTTCTATACTCTCTTCTTTTGCTATCATTTCAGATGCTGATAATGCAAAACTTCCACCACCTATAGATAAACTTTTAGTATCAAATATATAAATATTTCCTTCTAAATCATTTTTTGCCATAGTAGCACTTTGTAAAGTCCCTGAAGCCAATGATGATCCTCCTATATAAAGGATATCTTTACCTTGACTTAAATATTTTTTAAAAGTATCTCTAAACTGTATATAAGTACATTGAGAAGTTTTAGGCATATTTTCACTATTTCTTAACATTTTATAAAATTCTTCTTTGCTTAGATCTATTCCATCTATATATTCTTTTTCATCAAATATAACAGTTAATGGAACAACATGTATATCATATTTATCTATTAATTCTTTAGGTATATCTGATAGACTATCACATACCAACTTTATATTACTCATTTAAATTCCTCCATAACTAACTCTTTGCAAGTATAACACTATCTAAAGTATCATCATATAATATATATTATATAGTATTAATAGCTAGCATTAATAATAGCATATATGTTTTTTTATTTCTACTATAATATTTTACTATATTAATCAATTTAAAATAAATTTGTAAAATATGAGCTATATAGAAAATAAAAATAACCTCCAATTAAAATAAAGGAGGTTATTTTCAATTTTCAATTTTCTTTTTACCTAAATAGCTAACAGCATTAAGAGCAGCTATTTGACCTTGACCTGCTGATTTTAAATATTGATATGGTTTACCTGCACAATCTCCACAAGCATAACATCCTGGTATATTGGTTTCCATATTTATATTAACTTTTATATGGACTCCTTCAGTTTCTATTCCAGGAACTAAAGCCTTTGGAGAAGCACTATCTTTCATAACAAACACTCCATCAACATCTAATTCTTGATTTCTAAGTTTTAACTTATTAACCAAGTTATCTCCTTGTATCTCTAGCGGAAAATCTTTTATAACTTCTATGTTTTCATTTAGATTAAGCTCATTTTTATGCATAGGTATAAAGTAAGTTTTAGCCGTAATTTCACTTAAGAAATTTGCATCCTCTTCTGCTTCATGATTATAACCTATTACTGCAACTTTTTTATCTCTATATAAAGGAGCATCACAAGTTGCACAATAACCTACCCCTTTACCTAAAAACTCTTCTTCACCTTTTATAGCCTTACCATACTCAACTCCACTTGCTATTATTACACTACTGGCTTCAAACATTTCATCTCCAGCCATTAATGTAAAATACTCTCCCATAGCATATACGTTATTTACTTTTACTTTTGTTATTTCTATATTCATATCTTCTAAATGTTTTTTAAATTTATCTTTTAAATCATTTCCACTTATATCGTAAAATCCTAAATAGTTGTCTATTGATGGAGCTTTAACTAATTTTGCACTTAAATCATCATTCCCAAATAAAATTACTTTTTTGTTTCTTATAGTTCCATTTATTGCTGCCGATATCCCTGCTGGTCCACTTCCTATTATAGCTATATCATATCTCATAAAGTTCACCTTCTTTTAATTTATTCATGTATTAACTATATGTAATTTAGGGTGCTAATATAACTTAGCACCCTAATAAATTAATTATTTTATAAATGAGCTTCTACTTTTGCTTTTAAACTTTCTTTTGGCATAAATCCAATTAATTTATCAACTACTTTACCATCTTTAAATATCATCATAGTTGGTACTGTTGAGATTCCAAATTTTTGAGCCAACTCTAAACTTTCATCAATATCTACTTTAACAAATTTAGCATTATCTACTTCTGACGAAACACTTTCAAATACTGGAGCTAACATCTTGCAAGGCCCACACCATGTTGCAAAAAAGTCTACTACTACAACGCCTTTATTATCTTCTACTGTACCTCTAAAATTCCCTGTATTTATTGTTTTAGCCATAATTTTTTCCTCCTAATATATTTATATATTTATTCCATTATTATTACTAATTAAATTCTTTATTATAATATATTTAATAAAGAGTTTTTATTCTGTAACTTTGTCACATTTCTGTAAATTTACTACTCTCATTGACATATTCTAATTATACCCAAACAATGTTTTCCAAATCAATTATTTTTTATCTTTTTAGGTAAAATTATTTTAAATTCAGTTCCTTCATTTAATTTAGAATATACTTTTATATCTCCTTTTAAACTTTTTATAATCATACTCGCAATACTAAGACCTATTCCAGATCCATCAATCCCTTTTTCTCTTACTATATCACTTCTAAAAAATCTATCAAAAACTAAATTTATATCTTTTTCCTCAATTCCTATTCCACTATCCTTTATGGATATAATACAATCACTTTCTCGATTAAAAACGTTTATATCTATATAATCACCTTTATCTGTATACTTAAATGCATTATCTATAAATATTACTATAAGTTGTCTTAATTTGGATTTATCAGTTACTATAAAAGAATTGTTCCCTTTAAAATTATAGTTAAATTTCTTATCATGCACATATGATATCTCTATATAGTCATTACTAATACCTTTTACTAATTCATTTACATCCAATTCTTCTATATTTAATTTAGTTATACTTTCTTCTTTTGTCAAATCTAGTAAATCATTTACCATCTTTTTTAATCTTCTATTCTCTTTCATTGCATCTGCAATAGTTTCAATTTCATCACTTATAGAATTTTTCGGGTATTTTAACAAACTTTCTAACTTAGATGAAATAATAGTTATTGGAGTTCTAAGCTCATGAGAAGCATCCTGTATAAATTTCACTTGATTATTCCATGTTTTTTCAATTGGAATAAGAGCTTTTTTAGTTAAGTATAAAGCTATAAAATAAGTTGTTACTATAGCTAACACAGTTCCTATAAAAAATACAATTAATAATCTATTTAAAAGAACCATTTCAGAATCTATATTTCTTATAATTTGAATTGTGTATCCATCTACATTAAATTTGAGCTCCCTAAATGTATATGAATTGTATTTATATGTATTAAATCCTAGTACGCTACTATTATTGTATGGTATTGAATCTTTAAAGTATCCATTAGGAGTAAAATATTTAACTTTATTATTTACATATATATATAC
>NZ_JAKEDR010000180.1 GCF_023653455.1 Paraclostridium ghonii | reverse complement strand
GTTTAAATACTTTGCTTAATAAAATAATGAATATATATATATTTAATTGTAAAAAATAGCTTGAGAAAAAGTTATCCTAATATAAATAAAATTACTTGATTCTACAAAAAAATAATTATATAATAATGTATGTAATTAAATTGAATTTAATTTTATTATTTGTGAAAACGTAATTTTAATACTAAGGAGTGTAGAAAATGGGATTATTTGACATATTTAAAAAATCAAAAAATCAAGAAGAAGTTAAAGGAATAGTATCACCTACGAATGGAGAGCTATTAGAAATAACTAAAGTGCCAGATGAGGTTTTCTCAACTAAAATGATGGGTGATGGATTTGCTATGAAGTCAACAGATGGAATGATAGTATCACCTGTAGATGGTAAAGTAGGAGTAGTATTTGAGACTAAACATGCTGTAATATTAGAATCTACAGAAGGTAAAGAAGTTCTTATACATTTAGGTATAGATACTGTTAATCTAAAAGGAGAAGGGTTTGAAGTATTTGTAAATGTAGGAGATGAAGTTAAAGCTGGAGATAAACTAGTTAAGATGGACGTACCATTTATAGAAGCTAATGCTAAGTCATCAATAAGTCCAGTTATATTTACGAATTTAGAATCTAATGAATCTATAAAAGTTGTAGAAGGAACTGTCAAAGCAGGAGAATCTAACAGAATAGAGATTGTTAAATAATCTGCAAAAAAGAACCTATGAAAGGGTTCTTTTTTTATTGCAAAATGTTAAAAATGCAAAAATTAAAGTGGAAAAAATGTAACATAAAAACGAATTACATCATAATATATTCTATCTAAATTATTTATAATTTGGATTAAAATATATTAATAGAGGTGTAATTTATGGACTTTTTAAGATCGAATTCTAATAATGGTAGCAGATATTACAAAAAAGGACACTCAAATAGCAATTCAAACAGTAATTCAAACAGTAACTCATATAGCTCATATAGTTCAAATAGTAACTCAGGTTCATATAGTAATTCAAATAGTAACTCATATAGTTCAAATAGTAACTCAAACAGTAACTCATATAGTTCAAATAGTAACTCATATAGCAACTCATATAGTAAATCATATAGCCACTCAAGATAAATAAATTTTTATATGATAATATGGATAAGTATTATAGAAAAAATGAGATAATCAATGGATACACAATTGTAAATTTAATAGGGCAAGGGCGATATGGGATTGTTTATTTGGGTGAAAATGAAAATTCACAAAAATGTGTAATTAAACAACTTAAAAATGAAATGATTGAAAAAAGCAGGTCTAAACTTTTTTATGAAGAGGAAATATTGCGAAAAATAAATAATCCAGCCTTTCCTAAGTTTATAGGAAGATTTAAGGATGATTATAGAGAAGGGTATATATTAGAGTATATACAAGGACCTGTATTTGAAGATATAGTAGTAAGAGATAATTGCTTTTTTACAAAAGAAGATATTTATAAAGTGGGAGGACAACTTTTAGATATAATTGAAATACTGCATGAATACAATATAGTTCATAGAGATATTAGACTTCCAAATGTTATATTAAAGCAAAATGGAGAACTTGCATTAATTGATTTTGGATTAGCTAGATATATGAATGACAAAAAATATAAAAAAGAAATAGATTACTGGTTTTTAGGAGACTTTTTAATTCATTTGTATTATACAACTTATGAACCAATAGACTCTATAGAAAGACCTTGGTATGAAGAACTTAACCTTACTAAAGATGAATGTGCTTTTTTAAAAAAACTTATGGGGATTGAAGAATCATATAAAAGCATCGAAGAAATAAGAATAGACTTAGAAAATTTAAAAATTAAGAACACTAATTAATTTAAGGTGGTTTATATGTCAATTAGTTCAATAGAGATAGTAAAAATACACAACAAAAGTTTTAGAGCTAATATTTACAATATTGAACCTTTTAGGATGATTGGATTAATAGATGTAGATATACAATATAGTGATGGGATAGAAAGGGTTACATTACCTTTTTATAGATCATCAGGGACCAATAATGGTAAATTAAAAGGATTATGGTACCCTATAGTAGGGATAAAGACTCATACTGGCCCATTTACAGAATTTACAGATTTTATTAATTCATCATTAACTGCATCTACAATAAGAGGAATTGCAAAAGAAGGTTGGTTAGCTAAGTCTCTATTTTTTCAAGATGATTATGTACCAAAATCGAGAATAAGAGGGTTTTCTAATGGCAAACATTATGACGCTTTACTTGAGACGGGAAGAATATTAAGATATTTGTATGAAAAAGGTTCATATTATGAAATGTATTATTTAACTCCAGAAATTTTAAATAGTACTGTAACTTCAAGTGAAATATATCCTGGAAATAAGCACAGTCAAAGAAGAAATTTTGATAGACTTATATCGGATATAGTTAAAGGACTATAAATATAAATGTTACACTCCACTTTACAATACAAATTAATGATAAGGTGGAGTTTTTTTATTAATTATTTTTATTTTTTAGTAATTATTCTTATGTGTGAATAATATATTTTAATATAGATTTATATTATAACAAAGGGGGAAATTTTATGAAAAGCCAATTAATAAGAGAATTACATTCTGTGAATATTAGGAGACACCCGATAAATAGAAAAAAACTAGAATCTTTAAAAACTTGGGAAATAGTTAATATATGGTTTGAATATTTTAAAAAAGAAGAAAAATAAATTAATTATATAAATTTAAAAGTCGCGACTGCGACTTTTTTTAATTAGTATTTACAATTTTACAGGTTCACTATAAATCTCACCTTTTGTATCAACAGTTAGAGATTTAATAACAAATAGATCACCTTTAGATCCTAAATCTTCTATTTTATGAACTAAGTCAATTCCATTTATTACCTTGCCAAAACCAGCATATTTTCCATTAAGATGGGGTGCAGATTTAGTAACTATAAAAAACTGGCTACCTCCACTGTTTTTAGATTGGCTTCTAGCCATAGATAAGACACCTTGTGTGTGTTTTAGGTCATTTCTAAAATTGTTTTTATTAAACTCACCTTCTATTGAATAACCTGGGCCGCCAATGCCTGAGCCTTCAGGGCATCCTCCTTGAATAACAAAGTTCTTTACTACTCTATGAAAATTTAAATTATCATAAAATTTATTATTTGCTAAATAAATAAAGTTGTTTACGGTATTTGGAGCAACATGTGGATAAAGCTCTGCTTCAATAACACCTATATTTTCTACATCAATATAAGCTATTGGAAGCTCAGTTGGAGCTACTCTGATATCATTTGATAATTCTTTTTTAGATTTTCTAAAAAAATTAAAAACTTTGTATAAAAAACTATTTTGATTACTCATTAAATCACCTTCCAAATTATTATAGTTTAGATTATATCATACAATATATAGTTGGTTTACAATAAATAGTAATAAATGTATAAAGAACAAATGTTTGGTTATAATTTAATTATAAATATAAATTATTAGAATTAAGAGGAGGAAAATAAAATGAATAGTGTTATACTAGTTGGAAGATTAACTAAAGATCCAGAAATAAAATATATAGGAGATAAAAACATACCTGTTGCTAATTTTATATTAGCAGTTGATAGAAAATTAAAAAAAGAAAGTAAAGGTCAAAGAACCGATTTTATAAAAATTGAAGCATGGAGGGAAGCTGCTGATATATGTGCAAATACATTCAAAAAAGGGAATTTAGTATCTGTAAAAGGAGAGCTTAGAATTGATGAGTATTTAGATAAAGAGGAAAATAAAAAATATATTACTAAAATTACTACTTATAATGTTACTTTATTAGAGCATTTTAAAAAGCAACTAAATGGAGTGGATATATTTGAAGGTGAGCATGCTAATATAGATGCAGCAACATTACCATTTTAGATAAAATACTACTTAATTTGTTATCTTAGTTAAAAACATAGAATATAACAAATTAAGTAGTTTTTTTATTTTTAAAATTAATAATACTTAATGATACAAAAGATATAAGTTATAATTATAGTAAAATAAACTAATTTAAATAAATAAAGGGAGATGTTATAATGAAAAAGTTGGATTTTATTTATGATAGAGTTAGTATTAGAAGCTATAAAGAAGATAAAGTGCCAAAAGAAGATATTATTGAAATAATAAAAGCAGGAACTTATGCTCCTTCCGGGAAAAATCTTCAAAATTGGCACTTTGTAGTGTTATATGATAATAATAAAATAAAAGAAATTGCAAAACGTGTTGAGGAAAAAGGAGTTGCTTTGGCAGAAAATATTTGTGAGGAAAAAGCTAGAGATTCATTTAAAAAAATGATACCATATTACACTGCATTTAAAAATGCACCTGTATTAATATTAGTTTATGGAAGTGAATATCCAAATACAGAGTACGATATATTAGATTTAATAGGTGCGAGTAAAGAGGAAAAGGAAAAAGCTCTATTTTCAAATCCAGGAATACAAAATATAGGAGCGGCTATGGAAAATATATTATTATCAGCAAGTGCTTTAGGATATGGGACTTGTTGGATGACTGGACCTAACTTTGCTAGAGAAGAAATCAAAGAATGTATTAATTTTCAAAAAGATGGATTTGAGCTTGTATGTATTACTCCTCTAGGAGTACCGATGGATAAAAAACACCCAAGACCAAAGAGAAAACCTATAGAAGAAGTAGTTACTTTTATAGATTAAAATAAATTTAGACAAAAGATAAGGAGCAATAAAAAATGAGCAATAGTTTAGAAATATCATATTCATTTGGGTATGTATATGACAGAAGTAAATTAATAGTAATGTGCCCAGTTGGAATAAATACTATAGTTAAAGATGATTATGAAATGGAAGTTGAAGTAGCGTTTTTAGAAGATGGAATAGAAAGGGCATTTGAAGAGTCCGATATATTGGAAGTTAATGAAACTATAAAACCACTTGAAACATTCTTAATGAAACCAAATAAAGTTATTCCATTTGTAACTAGTATAAAAGATAGTGAAACTAAAGATGAATTAAATAATTTATTAAATGATTTTGATAAAGAATATAAAATAAAATCAAATTATATAAAAAAAGGCTATGAAATATGCGATATATATGATGTATTTCAAAATGTTGTTAAGTATATACCAAAAGAAAATATAGAAAATTTAAATATTTTAAAGGTAAATA
This sequence comes from Paraclostridium ghonii, assembly GCF_023653455.1. Lineage (GTDB taxonomy): Bacteria > Bacillota > Clostridia > Peptostreptococcales > Peptostreptococcaceae > Paraclostridium > Paraclostridium ghonii. The sequence goes on along the minus strand of NZ_JAKEDR010000180.1, from coordinate 1,731 downwards.
ATAAAAATTTTGATATAGAATCTTTTATAGAAACAATAAGACAAAACTTAGATGAAGTTATAGATAAAGAATATATACCGTTGATAATGAGAAAGAGCTTACTTACAGACAGACTTTTTGTAAAAGAAGAAAAACAAACTTTAGATAAAGAAAATTTAAGTGAAAAAGAAATTTTAAATATATTAGAAAATAATAGTTTATACGTTATATTTGGAGTAGAGGCAAGTTCACATTCTAAAGGTGTATTATGTGCAAATAAAGAAACAGTAAGCGATATGGATATAGATATTGGGGATTTAGAAATATCTCAAGTTAGAGATTTTGGATATATCATAGAAAAAAATAAAGATGAGATTTGTTTTAAGATAGCAAACTTTAATAATGAAGCTGCTAACAATCAAAAAATAGCTCAAGTAGTTGATTATAGTGGTGTTTTTAAATTGATGATGATAAACTTTATAAATAAGTTTGTAAAATAAGACCTGTTTTATAGGTCTTTTTTTCTTAACAATAAATTTAAAATTCTACTAAACTTGCGATAATATAGCATATATGATAAAATTCAGATGTTAATTTAATATTATAAAAGACAGGTGATAAAATGCTTAATGAAACAAAAGAATTACTAAAAAGCTTCTACAGTTTAGATGATGAAATATTCAATTTATCAAATGAAGTCATGGAAGATATTAAAGGTAGATTTGAATTAATAAAAGAAGTAAGAGAATATAACCAATATAAGGTTTTAAAAGCTATGCAAGAATCTAATTTAAGTGATAACCACTTTAATTGGACAACTGGATACGGGTATAATGATATAGGGCGTGAAAAAATTGAAGAAATATATTCAAAAGTTTTTAATACAGAAGATGCTATAGTAAGACCTATTATAGTTAATGGAACTCATGCACTAACACTTTGTTTACAAGGTATAGTAAGACCGGGAGATGAAATCTTATCAGTAACTGGAAAACCATACGATACGCTAGAAGGGGTTATAGGAATAAGAGAAGAAAAAGGATCTTTAAAAGAATTTGGAGTTACATATAATCAAGTTGACTTTTTAGAAAATGGAGAAGTAGACTTAGAGGGAATAAAAGAAAAAATTAATGACAAAACAAAAATTGTTATGATTCAAAGATCTAAAGGGTACTCTTGGAGAAAATCTTTAACTATAGAAGACATAAAAGAAGTAATAGAAACAGTAAAAAGTTTTAAGCCAGAAGTTGTTGTAATGGTGGATAACTGCTATGGCGAATTTATAGAAACTAAAGAGCCAACAGATGTAGGTGCAGATATAATGGCAGGTTCACTTATAAAAAACCCAGGAGGAGGACTTGCACTAACTGGTGGATACATAGTTGGGAAAAAAGAATTAGTAGAGCTTATTTCATATAGGCTTACATCTCCTGGAATAGGAAAAGAATGCGGACTTACATTCGGAACAAGTAGAACAGTGTTACAAGGGTTTTTTATGGCTCCTTATGTAGTATCTCAAGCTTTAATGGGAGCTATATTCTGCGCTAGAATGTTTGAAAAATTAGGCTATGATGTCTTACCTAAGTATAATGATTTAAGAAGTGATATTATACAATGTGTAAGATTAAATAGTGCAGATGAAGTTATATCTTTCTGTCAAGGAGTTCAAGCTGCAGCTCCAGTGGATTCTTTTGTTAAGCCGGAGCCTTGGGCAATGCCAGGATATGACAGTGAAGTTATAATGGCGGCGGG
>NZ_JAKEDR010000018.1 GCF_023653455.1 Paraclostridium ghonii | reverse complement strand
CTGAAAGTTTGTCCAGTATGTAAAGTAGGAGCTGAAAAGTTTGAAGAAATGAAAGGTGAAATGGTTTGGGCAGACGAGCATAGAATAGGAGTAGCACAAGGAGTAGATGCAGAGATAATAGAAGGATTAAGAGCTAACTTCACAGGAGAATGTACAGAAGTAGGAATGTACTTAGCAATGAGTCGTCAAGCAGACAGAGAAGGGTACCCAGAGGTAGCAGAAGCATATAAAAGAATAGCATTTGAAGAAGCAGAACATGCAGCTAAGTTTGCAGAGTTATTAGGAGAAGTAGTAGTAGCAGATACACAAGCTAACTTAAAAGCAAGAGTGGAAGCTGAATACGGAGCAACTGATGGTAAATTAAAATTAGCTAAAAGAGCTAAAGAATTAGGATTAGATGCTATACATGATACAGTTCATGAAATGTGTAAAGATGAAGCTAGACACGGGAAAGCATTCTTAGGATTATTAAATAGACATTTTGGGAAATAATATATTAGAAATTATATAGATACCTTAAATATATATCTAGAAAATATGTTTAAAGAAACATATTTTGGTTATATATTTAGACACTAGGTAAAACATGAACAGATTATTATATAATTAATGAATTAAAATTAAAAATGATATAAAATACAGGGAGGATTTTAATATGAAAAAATTTGTTTGTACAGTATGCGGATATATACATGAAGGAGAAGTTGCACCAGAAATTTGTCCAGTATGTAAAGTAGGAGCTGAAAAGTTTGAAGAAATGAAAGGTGAAATGGTTTGGGCAGACGAGCATAGAATAGGAGTAGCTCAAGGAGTAGATCCAGAGATAATAGAAGGATTAAGAGCTAACTTCACAGGAGAATGTACAGAGGTAGGAATGTACTTAGCAATGAGTCGTCAAGCAGATAGAGAAGGATATCCAGAAGTAGCAGAAGCATATAAAAGAATAGCATTTGAAGAAGCAGAACATGCAGCTAAATTTGCAGAGTTACTAGGAGAAGTAGTAGTAGCAGATACACAAGCTAATTTAAAAGCAAGAGTAGAAGCTGAATACGGAGCAACTGATGGTAAATTAAAATTAGCTAAAAAAGCTAAAGAACTAGGATTAGATGCTATACATGATACAGTTCATGAAATGTGTAAAGATGAAGCTAGACATGGAAAAGCATTCTTAGGATTATTAAATAGACACTTTGGAAAATAATAGTTATTAATAAAAATAACAAACCCTCATATTAGTAGTTTTTTACTTACTAATATGAGGGTTTATTTTATTATTAAGATTTTTATAAAAAATATATTTATTATTTTTAAATTATTTTTTCAAAATTTATGAGTAAATGATAAAAACGTAACAAAAACTAAAAGACGTAATGAAATTTTTTCCAAAAAAATTTTGCCATTTTACTTAAAATTAAAATCAAATAATATTTTATTTTTAAAAAAGTGATATAATAAGTTTTATAAAAAGCAAAGGTTTTACCGATTGTATTTTATTATATTAAAATTTATACGAAGTTAAATTAGAGAAGTATTTAAATGTATTAATAATAAAATAAAAGCAAAAGCGAGGAGGCATATATGAAAGATTTATTAGAATTAAACCCTATAATTTGTGCGATAAAGGGAGATGAGCATTTAGAAGATGCTGCAAATTGTGATGGGGATATAGTATTTTTATTAAATGAAGATATTCTTACTTTGAAAAATAAGATAAAATTTTTACATGAGCATGATAAGAAGGTATTTGTTCATATTGACATGATAACAGGGCTTTCTTCAAGTCCTATAGCTGTAGATTATATGAAAAATGAATTTAACTTAGATGGAATAATAACTACTAAAACGAACATAGTTAAAAGAGCTATAGAACTGGACTTAAAGGTTGTACAAAGATTTTTCTTTATAGACTCTATGTCTCTAGAAAATGCAATAGAGAATTTAAAAAAAGTAAAACCTGATGCAATAGAAATTATGCCAGGTGTAATTCAAAAGGTAATTAAGAAGATGAATAAAAGTTATCCTAATGTACCTATAATATGTGGTGGGCTTATTGATAGAAAAGAAGAAATAATAGGGGGGTTATCAGCAGGAGCGATGGCTATATCAACTACTGATATTGATATGTGGTAATTTTTAGGAAAAGAGTAGTTTTTTCAACGCTTATATGACTTTAGTTTATTAAATATCTAACGAAGTATTTTATTGACTGGAAAATGTTTTCGTGATAGCATTTAATTAAATTAATAACTGGCTGGAGATGAGAGAGCCCCTATAAAAAAAGTAGGAGCTCTCTGTTTTTTTGCCTTATTTGACTAATTACATAAAATATCAAGGAGGTATTTGAGTTGAAGAAGACTTTATTAGGAGAGTGCATATCTGAATTTATTGGATCGTGGATACTGATTTTTATAGGGTGTGGAGCTGTCGCATCTAAGGTATTAAGTGGTGCAAGTATTTCTCAATGGGAAATAGGAATAATATGGGGTCTAGCAGTTACAATAGCTGCATATGTAACAGCAGCAGTATCAGGAACTCATATAAATCCAGCTGTAACAATTGCATTTATGATACACAGAGATTTTCCAAAGAAAAAAGTATTACCTTACATTATATCTCAAATATTAGGTTGTTTTGTAGGAGCAGCAACAGTTTATTTATTGTTTAATAAGTTATTTATATCTTTTGAGAGTGCTAACGACATAATTAGATCAAGTGCAAATGGACTTTCTACAGCCGGAATATTTTCTACGTATCCAAATGCTGCACTGAACTCATTTGAAGCATTACTTGTAGAAACTTTCATAACTATGTTGTTAGTCATTGTAATATTAGCATTAGGTGAAGAAAAAAATTCAAACAAACCTATGTCAAACTTAGCGCCAGTGTTTACAGGTATAACAATAGCTATAATAGGAGCTAGTTTTGGGGTATTAACAGGGTTTGCAATGAATCCAGCAAGAGATTTTGGACCTAAGATGTTTGCTGTTTTAGCAGGCTGGGGAAGTGTAGCATTAGGACCTAACATGTATTTCTGGGTACCTATAGTTGGACCAATAATAGGAGCTATCATTGCAGGATTTGTATTTGATAAAGGTATTAAAAAGTATATGAATTAAAAAATATATTAATGATTTTAAATAAATAATCGCTGGAGGCAAATATATATGAAAAAATATATGATGGCACTAGATCAAGGAACTACAAGTTCAAGAGCTATATTATTTGATAAAGAAGGAAATTTAGTAGCAACATCACAAAAAGAATTTACTCAATTTTATCCAAAACCAGGATGGGTAGAACATAATCCTATGGAAATATGGGGAAGTCAAAGTGGTGTAATGAGAGAAGTTTTAGAAACTAATGGCATAAAACCAGAACAAGTTTGTGGAATAGGAATAACAAATCAAAGAGAAACAACTATAGTTTGGGATAAAAATACAGGAAAGCCAGTATATAACGCAATTGTTTGGCAATGTAGAAGAACATCTCAAATATGTGATGAACTTGAGGCTAAAGGATATAAGGATAAAATAAAAGAAAAGACAGGATTAATTCTTGATGCTTATTTTTCAGGAACTAAAATAAAATGGATACTTGATAATGTTGAAGGAGCTAGAGAAAAAGCTGAAAACGGAGAGTTATTATTTGGAACAGTTGATACTTGGTTAATATGGAACTTAACTAGAGGAAAAGTACATGTAACTGACTACTCAAATGCAGCAAGAACAATGTTATATAATATAAAAGAGTTAAAATGGGATGATGAAATATTAGAAATATTAGACATACCAAAAAGTATGTTACCAGATGTAAAACCATCGAGTTTCATATATGGTAACACGGATGAACATATGTTAGGGGGATCTCAGATTCCAATAGCTGGATGTGCAGGAGATCAACAAGCTGCTTTATTTGGGCAAACTTGTTTTGAAGAAGGTTGTGCTAAAAATACTTATGGAACAGGTTGCTTTATGCTTATGAACACTGGAGAGAAAATAGTTGAATCTAAAAATGGATTATTAACAACTATAGCTTGGGGTGTGGACGGAAAGGTTGAGTATGCCCTAGAAGGAAGTATATTTATAGGAGGAGCATCTATACAATGGCTAAGAGATGAACTTAGAATATTATATGATGCAAAGCAAAGTGAATTTTATGCTCAAAGTGTAAATGATACCAATGGGGTATATGTAGTTCCAGCTTTTGCAGGACTTGGAGCTCCGTATTGGGATATGTATGCTAGAGGATGTGTTATGGGTCTTACTCGTGGAGCAAATAGAGCACACTTAGTTCGTGCTACACTTGAATCAATATCATATCAAGTTAAAGATGTATTAAATGCTATGCAAGAAGATTCAGGACTTAAATTAAAAGATCTTAAAGTAGATGGTGGAGCTAGTGCTAATAACTTCTTAATGCAGTTCCAAGCAGATATATTAAACGTTAATATAAATAGACCTAGAGTTCTTGAAACTACTGCATTAGGGGCAGCATACCTTGCAGGGTTAGCTGTAGGATTCTATGAAAATAAAGAAGATATAAAAAAATCAGTAGCAATACAAAGAGAATTTAATCCTGATATGAGTGAAGAAAAGAGAAATTTACTATATAAAGGGTGGAAAAAAGCTGTAAATAGATCTCTTTTATGGGCGAAAGAAGACGAAGAATTTGAAAAAGAATTAGCTAATGTAAAAAATTAATGATAAATTGCCAAAAAAGATATATAATTAAATTAAACAGGAAAACGTTTAAAAAATTATAAAACTTATATGGCTAAGAGAATGGAGATGCCTTGTTTTTAATTAAATAACAAGGGGTCTCTATTTTTTTGGTAAATCAAGGGGGATAAAAAATGAAAAAAATACTATTCGCTCATAGGGGGATGTCAACACTAGCGCCAGAAAATACTTTATCAGCGTTTTCATTATGCAAAGATAAAAAAATAAAATGGTTTGAGTGTGACATTGATATTTTAAAAGACAAAACTCTAGTAATAAATCATGATGATACATTAGACAGATGTAGCAATAAGACAGGTTCCCTATATGATATTTGTAAAGAAGATTTAAATCATATAGATGCGGGAAGTTGGTTTTCGGATGACTATATTGGAGAAAAAATTCCTACTTTAGATGAATTAATTGATTTGATAAATAAACAGAAATTAAATGTCAATTTTGAATTAAAATCATGTTGTGGAGGAAAAGAATTAACACAAGAACTTATTGAAAGATTTGTAAAAGCTCTAGATAAATTAGATAAGGATATAAAAATTATAGTTTCAAGCTTTAATCCATTAATGTTATCTAAATTTAAAGACTTAAGTCCTCAAACTCCTGTTGGATGTTTATTTGAAACACATACCTTATATGATGATTGTTCGTCTATAATGGAAATGTGTAGAGCTGAGTATATACATCCTCAAAATGAAGGATTAACAAAAGAAATGGTTGAAAAATTTAAAAATCATGGATATAAAATTAATGTTTGGACTGTAAATGATTTAGCAAGAGCTAATCAACTGTTTAACTGGGGAGTTACAGGTGTATTTACAGATATAGCAGATAAATTTCCTAATTCTTACAAAGTAAAGGAGATATAAGCTATGAAATTAATGAATAAAGCGGGTTTTTCAAATAAGAATCAATTTTATGGATTTTTAGCAGTTGTATTATCAGGACAACTTATTTATTCATGTTTTGAAGCTTTTAAAGGAACATTTTATAATGTGTTATTACAAGTTTTAGGGATTACGAATACACAAATGGGGATACTTTTTAGTTTAATAGGAATTGCAGTATTTTTCTATGTACCTGGGGGTTGGGTAAATAATAGATTTTCTGTTAGGTCTATATTAATAACAAGCTTAATATCAAGGATGCTTAGTGTTTTTATTATCGTATTTTTAAATCCGAGTTTTAATGTATTATCAGTTATAGCTACTATATGGGGCTTAACAGATGCAGTATTTTGGCCCGCGGTTTTAAATGGTGTAACGATGATGTCAGGTGAAGATAACAAAGCACTTGGATTTGGACTTTTAGAATCAATAAGAAGAGCAGCAGAAATGGGAATGAATGTAGTCTTAGTTGGAGTTATGGCAGCTCTTGGGGGAAGTGCAATTATATTTAAAGGAGGAATGTTAGTATACAATTTACTTATAATTCCAGTGGTATTTTTTGTTTATAAGCATGTTCCTAAAAATGAAATAAAAGTATCTGATAATGAAAATAAAAGTAAAGCAGCTTTAAAAGGGCTAGTACATGTTTTAAAAATGCCAACAGTTTGGATGGCATCATTAACAGCACTTTCAGTATATTGGTGTTACATAAACTTAATTTATACAGTTCCATATCTACAAGCTGTATTTAATATTTCTCAAGCTCAAGCATCTATATTTGGGATAATAAACACGGGTGCTATGGGAGTTGCAGCTGGATTAATATCAGGCACAATATCTGATTATGTATTTAAATCATCTTCAAAGATGATGTTTGTATCGTTAGGGTTAACAGCTATAACATTAGTATTAACTTTAATCATGCCAAAGTCTGAAAATATGTTAATAGCAAATATTATACTTTTAATGTTATTCTCATTTTCTATATTTTTATCAAAAGGAATTATACTAGCTCCGATAACAGAGGCAAATGTTCCGAAAGATTATAGTGGGTCTTCTATGAGTGTTGGATCATTTGCAGCATACGCACCAGTATTTTGGGTATATGGACTAAATGGTAAAATAATAGATACGTATGATCCTATAGTTGCTTACCAAAAAATATTTACTATAGGTGTAGTAGTAGCTTTAGTTGGCATGGTATGCGCATTTATTTTACTTATGATGAACAATAAAAATAAGAAAATGAAAACAGATGAAATAAATATTTAAGGTAGTGACAATTAAAAAAGATTGTGATAATATATAATTATAAGGAAAACGATTTTAAAAAATGAAATATTATGGCTAAGAGATAAGAGAGCCTTCTATACATTGTATAGGGGGTTCTCTATTTTTTTTTCAAGGAGGAGAAATTATGTATGATGTAGCAATAATAGGTGCAGGTATAACTGGTAGTTCTATAGCGAGAGAATTATCAAAGTATAATTTAAAAACTATAGTAATAGAAAAAGGAATTGAGGTTTGTCAAGGAACTACTAAGGCAAATAGTGCTATAGTACATGGTGGATTTGATGCTAAAGTAGGAAGCTTAAAAGCTAAGCTAAATGTAGAAGGAAATAAATTATATAAAGATTTATGTAAAGATTTAGATGTGGATTTTAAACAAATAGGATCTTTAGTTTTAGCATTTAGTGAAGAAGAAATGAATCATGTTAAAGATTTATATGATAGAGGGCTGGAAAACAAATCAAGAGGATTAAAAATATTAAGTAAAGAAGAAGTTTTAAAAATAGAGCCAAATGTTAATGAAAATGTGGTAGGAGCTCTACTTTGTGAGAGTGCAGGAATAGTTTGTCCATTTAATTTAAATATAGCACTTATGGAAAATGCTATAAAAAATGGAGTTGAGTTAAAATTAGAAAGTGAAGTTTTAGATATAAACAAAGAAGATGATTATTTTAATATAAATATAAATAATGTTGAAAATATAAAAGCTAAATATGTAGTTAATGCTGCTGGAGTTTATGCAGATAAAATAAATAATATGATCGGTGGAGATGAATATTTTATAATACCTAGAAAAGGTGAGTATAAAATATTAGATAAAAGCGAAGGTAAAATTGCAAATCATGTTTTATTCCAATGTCCAACGGAAAAAGGAAAGGGAGTTTTAGTTACTCAAACTGTACATGGCAATTTATTAGTAGGACCAAATGCTAATGTTGTAGAAGACAGAGCTGATATAACTACTACTAGAGCAGGATTAAATGAAATAGTAAATGATTCAAGAAATAGCATAGAAAATATTGACTTTAGAAAGACTATAACAAGTTTTGCAGGTCTTAGAGCTACTCCAAATACAGGAGATTTTATGATATTTGCATCAAAGAAATGTAAAAACTTTATAAATGTTGGAGGAATAGAATCTCCAGGACTTGCATCAGCTCCTGCAGTTGCAAAATATGTTTTAAATATACTTAATGAAGAAGGATTAAGTTTAGAAGAAAAAGAAAAATTTAGTCCTATAAGAAAGAAAACTAAGCCATTCATAAAAATGACAAAAGAAGAAAAAGATGAAATAACTAAAAAAGATGAAAGATACAAAAGAATTGTTTGTAGATGTGAAAATGTAACAGAAGGTGAGATTGTAGAAGCTATAAATTCATTATGTGGAGCAAAAACAGTAGATGGTGTTAAAAGAAGAGTAAGACCAGGCATGGGAAGATGCCAAGGTGGATTTTGTGGACCTAAGGTTATAGAAATAATAGCAAGAGAGCTTAAAATAGATGTAGAAGATGTTTTAAAAGATTATAAAGACTCTAATGCAGTTGTAGGTAAATCAAAAGAATTAAGGGGTGAGTTAGTTGAAATATAATGTAGTAGTTGTTGGAGGAGGACCTGCAGGTTTAGGGGCAGCAGTTGAAGCGAAAAGAAATGGTGCAAAAGATGTACTTATAATAGAAAGAGATAGAGAATTAGGTGGAATACTTAACCAATGTATACACAATGGTTTTGGGTTACATGAATTTAAAGAAGAATTAACAGGCCCAGAGTACGCTCATAAGTTTATAGAGATGGTTAAAGAAGAAAATATTGAATATATGCTAGATACTATGGTTTTAAACATAAGTGAAGACAAGACTATAGAGGCTTTAGGTGAAAGTGGAATAATAAACATAAAAGCAGATGCTATAGTTTTAGCAATGGGATGTAGAGAAAGAACAAGAGGGGCTATAGATATACCAGGTTATAGACCAGCAGGTGTATATAATGCAGGTGCAGCTCAAAGACTTTCTAATATGGAAGGGTATATGGTAGGAAAAGAAATTGTTATATATGGTTCAGGAGATATAGGGCTTATAATGGCAAGACGTATGACTTTAGAAGGTGCTAAAGTAAAAGCTGTTGTAGAAGTTAACCCTCATTCAAGTGGATTAACTAGAAATATAGTTCAATGTTTAGATGATTTTGATATACCTCTAATGTTAAGTACAGGAATAATCCATATAGATGGAAGAGAAAGAGTGAAAGGAGTTACTCTTTGTAAATTAGATGAAAATAGAAATCCTATAAAAGGAACAGAAGAATATATAAGTTGTGATACGATTCTTTTATCAGTAGGGCTTATACCAGAAAATGAATTAAGTGTTGAAGCTGGAGTTGTTCTGGATAACAAAACTAGTGGACCTATAGTTAATAACTCTATGGCTACAAATGTAGATGGAGTATTTGCTTGTGGTAATGTTGTTCATGTTCATGATCTAGTAGATTTTGTTACTAAAGAAAGTAAAATAGCTGGAAAAAATGCAGCACTATACTGTTTAGACAAATTAAATAAAAATAAAGAAGTAAACACAGTTGCAGATAATGGAATTATATATATAGTTCCACAAAATATAGATATAAGCAAAGATGAAGATGTAAACTTATTTATGAGAGTAAGAGAAATTTATAAAAATAAAAAATTAGTTGTAAGAAGTAACGATGAAGTTATTTTAGAGAAAAAGAGACTTCATATGATACCTTCAGAAATGGAAAATGTAAAGATTAGTAAAGATTTATTTAAAGATATTAAAGGAAATATAATTGTTAGTGTAGAGGAGGCATAAATTATGAAAAATGTTACTTGTACAGTTTGTCCAATGGGATGTTCTTTGATTGTTAGCAAAGTTGATGGAGAATATAAAGTTGAAGGAAATACATGTAAAAGAGGAGAAAAATATGGAGTAGAAGAGGTAACTAATCCTAGAAGAGTTATAACTACTACTGTTAAACTTAGTGGATCTTACTTAAACTTACTTCCTGTTAAAACAAATGACTCTATACCTAAAGAGAGTATGTTTGATATTATGAAAGTTTTAGATAATGTGCGTGTATGTGCTCCTGTTAATGTAGGTGATGTTGTAGTTAAAGATATTTTAGGAACTGGTGTTGATATAGTTAGTGCAAAGAGCATGGAATGTATTAATGAAAATGACAAGAACTGTGATAATCAATTAAGACATTGTATGTAAAGTTAAAGTAATTAAGTAGCCTTCTTTAAATATGGATGTATGTCCATTTATTTAAAGGAGGTTATTTTTAGCTTTATAAAAAAATAAAAAATTTAGAGGAATATGAATTTTTTTATAGAATTATATATATATGTGTGATAAATTTAAAAATAAATAAAAGAATTATAGGTTTTTTAAAATTAATAGGGAAAGAGGTTAAAAGCCTCTGCAGCCCCCGCTACTGTAATGCTGATGAAACTTTCAGATAACCACTGTAATATTTTAATTATGGGAAGGGAAAGGAGTAAAGTGAAGCTAAGCCAGGAGACCTGCCTGTAATTATTGAATTAAGTTCTTCGGGGTGAAGGAAAATAATTAAAAGTACTGTAGTATAAAAATACTATATATACTTTGTGATGTTATTAAATCCTAATCCGAAGATTAGGATTTTTTTACGCTTAAGCAAATTACATTTACTAAAAAACTGTGGATAAGCTATGAAACTTAGTTATACCAATTACTATGTTTTGAGCGTAAAAAAGAATTTTGAGCAACGGACGAAGTCGCTCAAGCGGAGCGAATTTTTTATTTAATCCCACTGAAAATTTAAAGCTAAATATAGACTTAATAATTAATTTAGTTAATTTATCACATTGAATAAAAAGTACTAAATAAAAAGAGAGGGATTTAAAATGAACTACTTAAAACTATCTATTATAGCAGGGTTACTGATTGTAATCTTAAATCCTGTTACTTCACATGCAATGCACATCATGGAAGGTTTTTTACCAATGAAATGGTCTATATTATGGACTGTAGTGTTTATTCCATTTTTCATATATGGATTAAAATCAATAAATAAAATAATAAAAGCTGATCCAAAGAAAAAAGTATTACTAGGATTAGCAGGAGCTTTTGTATTTGTATTATCAGCTTTAAAAATACCATCTTTAACAGGGAGTTGTTCACATCCTACTGGAGTAGGATTAGGAGCAATATTGTTTGGACCATCTGTTATGGCAGTAGTTGGGACTATAGCACTATTATTTCAAGCTATACTTCTTGCACATGGAGGAATTACAACTTTAGGCGCAAATGCTTTTTCTATGGCTATAGTAGGTCCTATAGTATCATTTTTAATATTTAAATTCTGCAAGAAAAGAAATATTAGCACAGGAAAAAGTGTATTTTTATCAGCTTCATTAGGGGATTTAGCTACATACACTGTAACTGCAACACAATTAGCGCTAGCTTTTCCAGATCCGACAAGTGGAATATTAGGATCATTAGTTAAATTTTTAGGTGTGTTTTTTATAACTCAAATACCAATAGCTATCGCAGAAGGATTATTAACTACTTTAGTATATAATTTAATAACACAAAATGAAGAAGGAGTTGTAGAAGATGAGTACAAGTTCGAAAGTCAAAACTAGAAACAAAAACATAATATTATTGCTTTTAACAATAGTATTGATAATAACTCCATTAATTTTAAATTCAACAGCTGAGTATGGAGGTGCTGATGGAGAGGCAGAATCTTTAATTAGTGAAATAAGCCCTGATTATAAACCTTGGTTTAATAGTTTATATGAACCACCTAGTGGAGAAATCGAAAGTTTACTCTTCTCTACTCAAGCAGCTATAGGAGCAGGAATAATTGGTTATTTCTTAGGTTATAAAAAAGGGAAAAAAGATAAATGTTAGAAATTGATAAATGTGCATATTTGAATAATTTAAAATGTGTAAATCCTTTAATAAAAGTATTTATTACATTTATTGGGATTATATTATCTATGTTAAGTCATAATATCAAAGTACATATTCTTATAATGGCATGTATGACGATAGGCATAGTATTTATTGCAAAGATAGATGTTAAATTATACATTAAGTGTTTAAAAATACCTTTAGTTTTTTTAATTATGGGGATTGGCTTAAACTTAATTAATATATCTTTTGAAAATAAAGACTATATATATAGTATAAATGTACTAGGTTTATACATAGGAACTACTAACTTTGCACTTCAAAGTTCAATAAATATATTATCAAGGGCAATAAGTTGTATTGTATCGATTTATTTTTTTATACTTACTACTCCATTTAACCAATTAATAATAGTATTAAAAACATTGCATATTCCTCATACACTTATAGAATTGATGATTTTAATTTATAGATTTATATTTATATTTATAGAAGAAGTTGAAGAAATATATAAATCACAACAATTAAAATTTGGATATACGAATTTAAAAACATCCTACAATTCAACAGCACTACTTACAAAAACATTGTTTTTTAGAATGATGAAAAGATATAAAGATATGAGCATATCTTTAGACATAAAATTGTATGATGGAAAATTTCACGTATAGGAGACTAGAATGTTTAAAGTAGAGAATTTAACATATAAATACGAAAAAAATAATAAAGCATTAGATGATATAAGTTTAGATTTCTCAAAGGGGAATATGATTGGAATAATAGGAGGTAATGGTTCAGGAAAATCGACTCTATTTATGAATTTAATGGGTATATTGAAACCTTCTTCAGGTAAAATTATTTATAATAATAAAGAATTAAACTATAAAAAGAAAGAATTATACAACTTAAGAAGGGATGTAGGTATAGTATTTCAAGATCCAGATAAACAGATATTTTATTCAAGAGTATATGATGATATAGCATTTTCTCTAAGAAATATCGGCATAGATGAAAGTGAAGTAGATAAGAAAGTTCATAGAGCATTAAAATTAGTTAATGCTCTAGATTTAATAGATAAGCCAGTACATTTTTTAAGTTATGGTCAGAAAAAAAGGGTAGCTATAGCATCTGTAATAGCTATGGAAAATAAAGTTATTTTATTAGATGAACCTACAGCAGGGTTAGATCCAATAAGCACAAAAGCTATTATAAAAATATTAAAAGAATTATACAATAAAGGTGTAAAGGTAGTTATATCAAGTCATGATATGGATTTAATATATAACCTTTGTGATTATATATATGTGTTAAATAAAGGAAATATATCAATTGAAGGAAATTCTAATGAAGTTTTTAGTGATGATTTAAAAATTAAAGAAGCTGGATTAAATAGTCCGTGGCTTGTAAAAATACATAAAAACATGAATTTACCTTTATTTAAAAAAGAGGAGGATTTATACGATTATTTTAACAAATTAAGTATAAACGCTCATTAATTAGCCCCTAATCTTATTAATTTAAGATTAATATAAAATAATAAAATAAATAAATACCTTTAGTCTAAATTTGATCCTTAGATATACATCTAAGGATTTTTTCTTTTTAGAAAAAATTTAAAATGTAGATATGATTAATATGGACTTTTAATAAATTTGAATAAATATAGATAATAGATTAAAATATACATATAACATATACAATTAGGAGGTAATAATGGATATAGATTCACTAAACCCCGCCCAAAAAGAAGCGGTACTAAAAACAGAAGGACCAGTGCTTATATTAGCAGGAGCTGGATCTGGAAAAACAAGAGTTTTAACAACAAGAATAGCTCATCTTATGAAAAATAAAGGAATACATCCTAGTAATATATTAGCAATAACATTTACAAATAAAGCTGCAAATGAAATGAAGGAAAGAGTGGAGGAAACTATAGATTCGGACGTTAAAGATATGTGGATAACAACTTTCCATTCATGTTGTGTTAGAATGCTTAGAAAAGATATAAATAGAATCGGATACAACAGATCTTTCGTTATATATGATAGTTCAGATCAAGTTACATTAGTTAAGGATTGCTTAAAGGAATTAAATTTAAGTGATAAAGCTTTTGAACCTAAGGTGGTTATAAGTTATATCTCTGGAGCGAAAGATAAATTATTAAGTCCTAAAGAATATAAGGATATGCACAGAAATGATGCAAGAATGAGTAAAATAGCAGATGTATATACACTATATCAAGATCGACTAAAAAGAAATAGTGCCCTTGATTTTGATGATTTAATAATAAAAACTGTTGAATTATTAAAAAAAGAAGAAAGTGTATTAGCTTATTATAGAAATAAATTTAATTATATAATGGTTGATGAGTATCAAGATACAAGTAAAGCTCAATATGAATTTATAAAACTGTTAGCTAAAGAGCACCAAAACATATGTGTTGTTGGTGATGATGACCAAAGTATATATGGTTGGAGAGGTGCAGACATAAGAAATATACTTGAATTTGAAAGAGACTATGATGATGTTCATGTAGTAAAATTAGAACAAAATTATAGATCAACTCAAGTTATATTAGATGCAGCTAACACAGTTATCTCTAATAATATAGAAAGAAAAAGAAAAAAACTGTGGAGTGAGCAAAAAGAAGGCGAAAAGATTAAAATACAGGTTACATCAGACGAGATAGAAGAAGCGGATTTTGTTGCTGATAATATATGGAGAATTCATAGAAAACAAAATAAACCTTTAAAGAATTTTGCTGTATTATACAGAGCAAATGCACAAGCTCGTGCTATGGAGGATGCTTTAAATAGAAGCCAAATACCATATAATATATATGGAGGAACTAAATTCTATGAAAGAAAAGAGATAAAAGATTTAGTTGCATACTTAAGAGTTCTTCAAAATGTTCAAGATGATATATCTTTAAAGAGAATAATAAATGTTCCTAAAAGAGGAATTGGACTTAGAACAATAGAAAAAATAGAAGATAGAGCGAGTTTAAAACAAGAGAGTATATTCTCAGTTCTTCTAGATGTAGATACTAACTCTGACATCTCCACAAAGGCTAGAGCAAATATAAATGGATTTGTTGATTTAGTAGGAACTCTTAGAGTAATAAAAGATGCTTACTCAGTAAGTAAACTTATAGAAAAAGTTCTTGATGTTACAGGATACCTAGACGAGCTTGAAAAAGATAAAAGTGAAGAATCTCAAGATAGAATAGATAACTTAAAAGAGTTTATATCAATTGCTATTGAATTTGAAAACAGTAGTGAAGAAAAAGATTTAGAGACATTTTTAACTAATGTAGCGCTTACTTCAACAGAGAGTGATGATGAAGAAAATGACAGAGTATCTCTTATGACAATTCATACATCTAAGGGACTTGAGTTTCCAGTTGTTCATTTAGTTGGTATGGAAGAAGGATTATTCCCTATATCAAGAGCTGTAAGGTCTATGAATGAGTCTGATATCGAAGAAGAGAGAAGGCTTTGTTATGTGGGGATAACAAGGGCTAAAAAAGAACTTTTTATGACTCTTACAAAGAAAAGAACCCTTTATGGAAAAACTAACCCATCTATACAATCTAGATTTATGGAAGAACTTCCAGAGGAGTGCATAGAAAAATTAAATAAAGAAGAGAATGAATTAAGCTACTCTAAAGCAAATTACAATATATTAGATAAATATAAACAAAAGTATATGAAATCTATGAACAAAGCTAGTGTAGCAAATAAGGTTAATGCTACTATAAAAGAAAGTAAACCAGATCCTAAGGTTGATGATATAAAATTAGGATCTAAAGTCTATCATCCTAAATTTGGGGTAGGAACTGTAGTAGCGGCTGCTGGATCTGATTTAACAATAGCTTTTAATAATCAAGGTATAAAGAAGATAAATAAAGAATACACAACACTTGATTTATTATAAATTAAAAAAGTTTTAAGGGGGATTTGTAATGAATTCAAAAGAATTTGCAAGAAATTTAATTGGGTTTATAGAGAAAAGCCCAACAGCTTTTCACTCAGTAGAAACATCTGAAGAGCTATTAAAATTAAATGGGTTTAAAAAACTTGAAGCAAGAGAAAAGTGGGAATTAGAAGTAGGTGGAAAATACTACACATCTAAAAATGAATCAGCAATAATTGCATTTACAGTAAATACGAGCAAATTAAAAGAGCATGGATTTAGAATAATAGGATCACACTCAGATTCTCCATCATTTAGAGTTAAACCAAATCCAGAAATGGAAGTTGAAAAGACTTACTTAAAATTAAATACAGAATGCTATGGAGGGCCTATACTAAACACATGGTTAGATAGACCGTTATCAATAGCTGGAAGAGTTGTCATTAAAGGTGATAGTGTTTTAAGACCTAAAGAAACTTTAGTAAATATAAATAAGCCTATATGTATAATACCTAATTTAGCTATACACATGAATAGAGATGTAAATTCAGGGGTAGCGCTTAATAAGCAAAAAGATATGTTACCATTAGTAGGGTTATTAAATGATTCACTAGAAAAAGATAACTTCCTTATAAAAGCTGTAGCTAAAGAATTAGGAAGAAAAGTGGAGGAAATACTTGATTTTGACTTATTTTTATATGAGTATGAAAAAGGAATGTTAATAGGTCCTAATGAAGAAATGTTATCTTGTTCAAGGTTAGATAATTTATCTATGGCACATGCTAGTTTACATGCACTTTTAGATGCTAAACATTTAAATGGAGTTAATGTAGTTGCTGTATTTGATAATGAAGAAGTTGGAAGTTCAACAAAACAAGGTGCTGATTCTAATATGTTACTAAATATATTAGAAAGAATATCTTTATCTTTAGGTCAAAATAGAGAAGATTTCTTTAGAAGCTTATATTCTTCGTTTATAATATCTGCAGACCTTGCGCATGCAGTTCACCCTAATATGGCAGAAAAGCATGACCCAACAAATAAACCTGTTATGGGAAAAGGTCCAGTTATAAAAATAAATGCAAATCAAGCATATACTAGTGATAGTCAATCTATAGCTATATATAAATCTATATGTAAAGAAGCAGGAGTTAACTGCCAAGAGTTTGTCAATAGATCTGATGTAAGAGGTGGAAGTACAATAGGGCCAATATCATCAACACATATAGACATACCATCGGTAGATGTAGGAAGTCCAATACTTGCTATGCACTCTATAAGAGAATTAGGATGTGTAGAAGATCATATGGATATATATAAAACTTTTAAAAAGTTTTATGAATTATAAGATTTAAATGAATTAATCAGGGGGATGTATAAAGGATTTTAAACTTTATACACCCCCTAAAATTATTACATAAATAATTAGACTAGGAGTGAATTAACATGAAATTAGGATTATGTTTAGCTGGCGGTGGAGCTAAAGGAGCATTTCAAGCTGGAGTTATATATGGATTATACGAAAAAGGTTTAGACTTTGATATAATATCAGGTACTTCTATAGGGTCAATAAATGGTTACTACATATACACAGAAAATGTTAACAAGTTAAAGAAAATGTGGATAAATATTCAGACAATTGGTGAAAACGGTGTCAAAATAGTTGATAATACTGTGGATAACTCTTTGGCAATTGATTTATTAAGAGAACTTGAGGATAACTCTAAAGATAAGAAGAACTTCTATGTGAATTACGTAAAGATTGATAATTCAATAATGAAAGAGGTTATAGTAGATATATCAAAAGAAAGCTATGATAAAGGTTTAGAGAGTATAAAGTATAGCTCATTACTTCCTTTTAGACCATCAAAAGATTTAAATCCAAATGATCAATTTAAAAATGATTTAATAGATGGAATATATGATGGATATAAACTAGATGGAGGAATGTTAAATAATACTCTTTTAAAACCACTAATAGATGAAAATGTGGATAAAATTGTATTGATAACTATGAACAAAGATTTTGAGATACCAGAACACATAAAAAATATATACGATGAAGAAAATATAATTATAATAAGACCTAATACAGAATTTGAAAAAAATGCTACTTTAAATTTCGAAGGAGAGTTTTGTAAACAGATATTCAATGAAGGATATAAAATATCTAAATTTACAAATATTTTAGGATAAGCAAAGTATAATTAACTCTAAATTATTGAATAAATTTGCTTATGCTAGTATAATAAAAAGGTTCTGAATTTGAAATATAAAATATGGAGTTGATATAAAGTATGACAACTAAAAGAATTGCTGTACTAGGTGGACCTAGATGTGGAAAGACAACACTAATACAACATTTATATGTTGAAATGAAAATAGCAGGTTTAGATGTAGGGTATGCATTAGAATATTCAACAGAATATTTAAGAGATAAAGGAATGATAGAAACTATATCTGAACAATATGGTATCTATTTAGGCCAAAAGAAGATAGAAGACGATTTATCAGGATTTGAATATGCACTTACAGATTATGCTACATTTGTACCATATATATATGGCAGATTTATGTTAGGAGATAGAAAAAGAACTAACAAAGAAATACAAATATTAAAAGATTTATATTGCTTAGCTATAGAAGACATGCAAAATTATGATATGATAGTATATGTTCCAAGACAATTTGGATATGTTAAAGATGGAGTTAGATGGCAAGATGAAAGTATAGCTATACAAATAGATGAAGCTATATTAAGTTTCTTAAAATCTGAAAATATAAGTTATGTAGAAGTATCAGGTTCTACTAAAGATAGATCTAAACAAATTTTAGAATTGCTAGATATTAAATATGAAGAAACTGTATTATTAGATTCAAATGAAGAAAAATAGGCTGCTTAAATAAGTAGCTTATTTTTGTGATTTTTTATTATTATTGGTATATAATATAAAATGAGAATATAAAACTCATAAGAAAGGAAGTACATAAAATGGAAAATAAAAATCCTATAGTAACTATAGAAATGGAAAATGGAAAAGTAATGAAAGTTGAGTTATACCCACATATAGCTCCTAATACTGTTAAAAACTTTGTATCTTTAGTAGAATCAGGATACTATGATGGAGTAACATTCCACAGAGTTATACCTGGATTTATGATACAAGGTGGATGTCCTGATGGAAATGGTATGGGTGGACCAGGATACTCAATAAAAGGAGAATTCACTCAAAATGGACATACTAACAACTTAAAGCATGATAGAGGAGTTATATCAATGGCTAGAACTATGGCTCCAAATTCAGCTGGGTCACAATTTTTCTTAATGCATGCTAACTCTCCACACTTAGATAGACAATATGCATCATTTGGTAGAATAATTGAAGGTATAGAAGTTGTAGATGAAATAACTTCTGTTAAAACAGATAGAATGGATAAGCCTCAAACTCCACAAGTAATGAAAAAAGTTACTGTTGAGACATTTGGACAAGACTATTCAGACGTAGAAAAAATGTAATAAGTAGCTTGTGGGGTTGTATATTGATTTCCTTCACACGACAAACTGCGTTTGTAAGTATTTCGTTAATCAATATACAACCCCACTTCGCTTTTAAAGATTGGAAGAGCGGAGAACATCAAGAAAGAGAGATTCTTAAAATTTTAAGAATCTCTTTTTTATATACTAAGGTATTATAAATTATCTGATTTGTGGATAAGTTATAATGCCAACTGCTAAACTTGAGCAACGGACCTGATTTTCAAGGTCGTTGGCGACATGAAGTAGTTCGCCGACGTAGTCGCTCAAGCAAAGCGAATTTTTTATTTCTAGAAAGTTATATTTAATTCTGAAGCTAATAAGTACCATGCAGTTTTAAATTCGACTAAGTACTTTATAGTAAAAAAACATAATTAGTTGTATGATTATTCATATTTTCTATATTTATAGAAAAGAAAAAATAAGTATAGTAGAATTAAATCGTCACAATTTATAAAGCAATAATTTATAGATGTTGTTTTCAATTAAATTCAGATGAAGGGAAATTTATTATGAAAGAATACAAAGATGAAATGAATGCAATTGAAAGGAAAGCTGCTTACTTTAGAGGAGACAGAGTGGATAGACTGCCTTGTAGTCTGATGTTTGAAGAAACTGCTGCAGTTTATGCAGGTATAGATGTAGAGCAATATTATTTTGATTCAGAGAAAATGTTAGAGGCTGAAAAATACATAGTAAGAGAGCTAGGGGTAGAAAGTGCAGGAATTAATGTAACATTAAGAGGTATGGGGGAAGCATTAGGAAGTAAAATGGGATACAGTTCAAATAGAGCATCCTATCTTATAGATCCAATATTAAAAGACTATGATATGTTAGAACATATGGATATAATAAACCCATTAAAAGACGGAAGATTACCTATAACATTAGATTCTTTAGGAAAAATAAATAGAGAACTAGGAAAAGAGGTAAGCGTAGGAAGTGGAGTATCAGGTCCTATTAGTGCAGCTTCAGCGGTTAGAGGAACTACAAATTTAGTTAGAGATATGATCAAAGATAAAGATAATTTACATAAGTTATTAGATTTTATGACAGAGTGTAATTTAGCATATGTAAAAGAAGTTTATGAACGTTATGGATTAGTTTGTGGAATAGGGGATCCTATTTCTTCTGCGGATTTAATAAGTCCAAAACAATTTAGAGAGTTTGCTAAGCCATACCTTGAGAAGACTATAAATGGAATTTATAAAATAACAGGTCAAAAGCCAACATTACATATTTGTGGAAAAACAAAAGGAATATGGGAAGATATTTCAAAGATGAATTTATCTGCATTTAGTGTAGATAATTGCGAAGATATAGAGCTTCTTAAAAATGTAATTGGGGACAAAATGTGTATAATAGGAAATGTGGATCCTGTATCAATTGTTAGAAATGGTTCTATTGATGATATATATGAAAGTGTTAAAAAATGCATAATCAAAGCTAGTGATAGCCCAAATGGATATATAATAGCTTCTGGTTGTGATATACCAGCAGGAGCACCTATTGAAAATATAAAAGCTGTCACAGAGGCTACTAAGAAATATAGTAGAGGAATCAAAATAGGAGAAAGTGTTGACTTTAAATAATAAGATAATAAATAAGAGAGATTGAATCTCTCTTATTTATTATCTTATTATTTTCACACAAAATAGTATTTAACAAATTAAAGAGTATAGATATTTGTTAACGAAAGACTTAAAGTGTGAACTTTGAGCACTTTGTATGAAGCAAAATAATATCTATACTCCCGTAAATGTAGTAAATACTATATATTATTTTTAACAGATTCTGTTAAATTTGGAACTAATTGTTTCTTTCTAGAAACAGCTCCCTCAACAAATACTCCTTGAGAAGCATTTACACCAAATGCATCAGAAATTATTTTATCTTCAGCTTTATATATTAAATAAGATCCTTCTTTTATTATATCTGTTACAGCCAACACTAACATATCAAAATCAGTACTATTTATATAGCTTAAAAATTCATCTTGTTTATTAAGAACAGCATCTATATCTAAAGTAAATACTTGTCCTATTCCTACTTTTTTACCTTCCATATCAAAAGGTTTAAAGTCCATATTTACTATTTCTTCAACTGTGAAACCATCTAATGATGTACCAGCTTTAAACATATCCATAGCATACTTCTCAACATCTACTTTAACTATTTTATTTAATTCTTCAATAGCTTTTTTATCCATATCTGTAGTTGTTGGAGATTTGAATAATAATGTATCTGATAGTATAGCAGACATTAATAATCCAGCTATTTCATAAGGTATTTCTATGTTATTTTCTTTAAACATTTGAGTTATTATAGTACAAGTACATCCAACAGGCATTAATCTCATTGATAAAGGAGTATCAGTTTTCATTCCTCCTAATTTATGATGATCAACTATTTCAACTAATTCAGCATTTTCTAGTCCATCTATACTTTGTCCGTATTCATTGTGATCTACTAGAACAATTTGAGGTTTACCTTCTAGTACTAAGTTAGTATCATCTTTGCATATATTTGATATAGAAGATAATACAGTTGGAGCCTTAACTTTGAAGTAGTCTAAAACAAATTGAGCTTCTTTTCTTACTTCTCCTAAAGAATAAGCCTTAGCTGTATGTCCTAATTGATTTTTTAAGTATGTTAATGCTATTGATGAACAGATAGAATCTGTATCTGGGTTTTTATGACCAAAAACTAATAAAGTCATTTTAAATCTCCTTTCATATTTTAAAAAAATTATGGATTAATTTTTATTAAATCAATAAAATTAAAAACTTTAATCGTAGCTTATATTATATCAAAAGGAGGGAAAAATTTGCTACAAAAACACAAAAAAATTAATAAGAATAAACTTTTAATATTATTTATATTTATAGGGATTTTAGTAGGAAGTATAATATCCTCAAAAATAATTTTCTCAGAAAAACCATCCAAAGATACATCTAAAGTGTTAAATACAATAGAAAAAGTAGCAGAACTTTCAACTTCTAAGTACAATTATAGCAATATAGTTACTATTACTAAGGATAAAAGTTTTAAAAATATAAAAATACCATTTACAGAAAAGTCTTTTATTATAAAATATAATGGAATAGTAAAAGGTGGCGTAAATTTTAAAGACATAACTATTATAAACAATACAAAAGATTCAATAACAATAAACATTAATAAGTGGGGTATAATAGAACATTATATAGATGAAGAAAATGTATATGTATATGATGTAAAAAATGCATTGTTTAATAGAGTAGAAGTAAATGAAGTTATAAAGGAATTATCAAGTAGTAAAAAAGAATATGAAAAGAAAGTTATAGATGAAGGTTTTTTGGATGAAGTAAAAATAGGTATAAAGAAAAACTTGGAAAGTAATTTAAAAAACTTAGGATATAAAGAAGTGATTATAAATTTTAAATAACAATAATTTATATGAATAAATCTATTTATTCACTATTAGAAAATTAGAAAGAAAATAAAGTTAGAATTTTCAGAAAATAAATTGACTAATTGAAAATGATATACTATACTTTGATTAAGTACAGATAAAGGGGCCTTTTTAGGCCCCTTTATTATTTATAGTGATAGTGTTTGCTTACTAAAGATTACTTTCTCTTGTTCATTTTTAATGGATATACTAGAATGAGAACAATCAATTTCAAAGTTTGCAAATGCAGAGAATAAATCAATATCTCTCATAAAATGAACAGTGATTAAGTTAGTAGATTTATTAACTCTTAGTATTATTGATCTAACAAATGGGAATTGTAATCTTGATGCAAAGAAAATATTGCTATCACCACAATCTATATCTACACTTCTATAATTAATATCAATAAATAAGTCTACATCATCATCTTCATCTCTTATAATTCTATAGTCAAACTCTGTATCTAAATATAAATTTCCTATTTTAAGCATAAAAAACATCTCCTTAATTAGTGATTAATAAATTATTATACTCTAAATAAGGGAAATATCAAGTTTATAATAAAAAAAGAGCTTTCATCGGGGGAACGAAAGCTCTTAATTGGGGGAGATTGAGTTAAATATTATTTATATATTATATTATTACCTAAATTTTATTTTTTATAACATAAAATAGAAAATTTGCTTATTTTTTATTAATAAATTTAGGTCCTAAATATTTTTTTATATCTTCTTCGCAAGAAAAATCATCTAACAGTATTTCTCTACCGCTATCTTCTAATATAACCAAAACCTCACAATCACCTTGTAAGAAAAATTTTCTAACTGTTTCTTCCCTTACTTCTCTAACCTTAGTTACGTTTTTTTTCTTTTTTTCGTAGTCTTTTGTGTAGTAACTTTCCATCATATTTATAACTTTTGTATATCTATTCATATTAAAGTACCTCCTAATAAGTTTCAAAGAAATATGTTATAATAAGTGTTTGTATTAACCTAATAATTATAACAAGGAGTATTAATAATGGCTAGCCTAAAAAAGATTGATATAGAAAAAAGCATAAAATTTGCTAAAGAAAATAAGTTAATTAACGAATTAAATAAAGTATATGATTCTGTACCTAATGGAAATTGTAGCGGATGTGGTAAGTGTTGTATGGAATCTGTAGGTATAAATTTAATTGAATTTATAAACATATACCATTATTTAAGCCTTGATGAAAATTTAAAAAAGAAATGTTTAAGTAAAGTTATTGATTACTATTTTTTAGAGTATGTAAAAAAGAGCCCATGTCCATTTAAAGATGAAAATAATAGATGCTTAATTTATGAAGTGAGACCTTTAAATTGTAGAATATATGGGCATTGGACTAAAAATGATTACAATGCAAATTTACAAAATATAAACAGTAGAAATAAAGATTATGCAAAATTAATAAAAGATAAATATGAATTTAAAATTAACAATGATGTTGTAAATTTCAAAATAAATTATTGTGAGGACTTCAAACCTAATGATAGATATTTACGTAAGGATGAAAGACTTAGTTTTGCAGATTCTTTAATGATATTAGATTCGAAAGTCTATTCAAGAGGAATAATGGATATAGAGTTTAAAGATAGAGGCATAGTAGAGTATTTTATTGAAGCTTTATTATATGAAGATACAGCTTACAGTATAAAGATAAGAGTATCCAAGGATGAAAGTGTTAGAACGTGTGCTTTAAATAGATTAAAAACAATAGTATTGTAAGGTGATTCTGATGAGAATTAAAAATGTAAAAGGAAACTCTTTTTATATAAGAGGAGGGACAAATACAGGGGTTTATATATTTAAAGATAAAAGTGCTTTAATTATAGACCCGGGCCTTCCAGGGGTTAGACCTAGAAATATAATTAGGGATTTAGAAAAAGAAGGAATAACTATTAAATGGATGATAAATACTCATGAGCATAATGATCATTATGGAGCAGGGTATCAGTTTAAAGAAAAATATTCGGATATAGTAAACATGTCCAGTTTTTACTCAAAGTTATATATAGATAATCCTATTTTATTTTCTACACAAATAATGGGTGGAAATACTAATGAATTTTTTGATAATATACTAATTACTAAAAATATGAAAAATGTAAGTATAGATAAGGTTGTAGAACCAGGAAAAGTAGATATAAATGGAGAATATATAGAGATAATAGATTTAAAAGGACATACAAAGGGTTCTATAGGTATATTAACCAAAGATAAGGTGATTTTTTTAGGAGATATGCTGGTAGGAGAAGATATTTTATATAAGTTTGACTTGTTATTTATATTTGATATAGAAGCATATTTAAGTTCATTGGATTTATTAAAAATTATAGATTTTGAATATGCTGTTTTAGGACACTGTAAAAAGGAATTAAGTAAAAATGAAATACTAGATTTAGCAAAAAAGCATGAACAATGTGTAAATAAATATTTAAATCAAATAAGAGATATAATTAAAATACCTAAAAGTTTAGAAGGTATTTTGAAAGTTATATTAAATAAAAACAATTTAAGTTATAACTATAAAGAATATCATTTTTTTAAGTTTACATTAGTAGGAATGTTAAGTTGCCTAATTAAATTAGGTGAAATTGAATATAACATAGAATCTGGAGAGATTCTTTATTATACAAAATGAATATAATTTATGTTAAAATATAGAAGTTGGCAAATATAAAAATAAAGGGTGAGAAATAATGGAATACGAAAAGTGGGATAAGATACTTGTTCCTTATGAACACGCTGTGGAAGAACTAAAAGTTAAATTTAAGAATATAAGAAAAGAGTTTTTAAAAAGAGGAGAATATTCTCCTATAGAGTTTGTAACAGGAAGAACCAAAAAAATTTCATCTATAATATCAAAAGCAAAAAGACTAGATATATCAGATATAGACGATATGGAAGATATAGCTGGAATAAGAATAATGTGCCAATTTGTTGAAGATATATATACTATAGTTGGTCTTATAAAATCAAGAAATGATATGGAAATAGTTTATGAAAAAGACTACATAGAAAACTTTAAAGATAGCGGATATAGAAGTTATCATGTAATAATAAGGTATCCTATAAATACTGCATTAGGATATAAAGAAGCTTTATGTGAGATTCAAATAAGAACTCTAGCTATGAATTTTTGGGCAACTATAGAGCATTCTTTAAAATATAAATATGAACATTATATACCGGAAGATTTAGCGATGAGACTAAGAAGAGCAGCAGATGCAGCATTTTTATTAGATCAAGAGATGAGTGAAATAAGAGAACATATAATGAAAGCTCAAGTCCTGTATCAAGTTAAATCTATAACTGTAAGAGATGTTTTAGGAAAAATCCAAGAACTATATGATTTAGGAGAGACTCATAAGGCTATCTTATATCAAAGAAGACTGGATAAAATTGATAATGAAAGAGATATAACTGAAATATTAGCCCTAAAAAATGAGATAGATACTTTATTAGAAGGGTATAATAAAAAAAGAAGAGGGTAGAAATCTCGCTTCTTTTTTTAATTTTAAATTATAAATAGAAAGGACGTTAATATGAGTTTGTATGCAATAGGAGATTTACATTTTTCAACTGTCGTTAATAAGCCTATGAATATATTTGGAGACAACTGGGATAATCATGAAGATAAGATAATAAATAGTTGGAAAAGTAAAGTTAACGAAGATGATACAATTTTAATTGTAGGAGATACATCTTGGGCTATAAACATGAACGAAGCAGAATCAGATTTAAATATAATACATAGCCTTCCAGGGAAGAAAATCTATGTAAAAGGGAATCATGACTACTGGTGGACGACTGTAGCTAAACTAAATAGATTATACGATGACATGAGTTTTTTACAAAATAATTTTTATAAATATAAAGATTATGCAATTTGTGGGACAAGAGGGTGGATATGCCCTAATGATGTGAAATTTACAGAAGAAGATGAAAAAATTTATAAAAGAGAAGCTCATAGATTAAAGCTTTCATTGGATAGTGCTAAAAAGTCTGGACTAAAAAAGATAATTGTTATAACTCATTATCCACCTACAAATGATAAGTTAGAACCATCTTTATTTACTGATATATATGAAGAGTACGGAGTTGAAAAAGTAATATATGGACATTTACATGGTAGAGAATCGTTTAAAATGGGATTAAAAGGATTTAGGAATGAAGTTGAATATCATCTTGTATCTTGCGATTATATAGATTTTAACTTATTAAAAATTATGGATTAATTAATAAAATATGGTAAATACTATTAATATATCAAACCTGAAATATAAACTTTAGGTAAAGGAGTTGTTAATGTGAGATGGGCATTAGTAATTTTACTTTTATATGTATTGCCTTTATGGATCTTATTTAAGAATAAAGAAGATTTTAAAAGAGCTAGTATGTATGGAGGTATGTATGTAGTAGTTGCCACTGTTATAGTAGTCTGTAATATATATATAAGTACGCTAAATAAAATCGAAAATTTTTTAGAATATAAAAGTTACTCTTTTAATAAAGAGTATGAAAATAATATAGAACGCAAAACGTCAACTAAAGAACTAGAAATAGACGAAGCTAAAAAAACGCATAGAAATGAAAAGGAAGCTTTAAATGTAGATAAGGTATACAATGAATCAGAATCTAATATAAATAAAGTAGATAATATATCTATAGAAGAAAATGATAAAGAAGCTATAAAAAATTTTAAAAATGAAATATATAAAATAGAAAGAAAAGCATTAGTGCCTATGAGAAAATGCCTTCCCGACACTAAAAATATAAAAATAGATACTACATCTATAAACAAAGCAAAAAAAGATGTTGCATATGCTAAAAAAATGTGTGATGAAGTAGTAAAGATTTATGAAGAGATGGAAGTTCCTAAACTTTCAAGTGAAGAGGGTACCAATCAATTGGAATATTCTAAAATATGTGTACAAAAAGCTTATATTTTAAGAGGTAAAGCTATGGAATGTGCACAAAAAATGCTCAAAACTAAAAATTTAAAATATGTAAGCCAAATAAAAGAATATCTTAGTTTATCTGATAAAGAAATAAAAAATTTTGTAGATACAATAAAAAGTTTATAAAAATTTGATATAATGTTTAACGTAATAAAAAAAGCTTGGAGTGTCCAAGCTTTTTTATATTTATAAATAGCATTGTTTAAACTTACAACCAATCAAAATGAATTTTTTTAAATCACAAACATATACTAAATAGTGTTATTTTGATTTATAATATCTAGTATGTTATAATGTGTTAACTACAATAATATAAAGTTCTAGTTGGAGGTAAAAATGGGAAAGTTAAATATATGTATAGATATAGATGGAACAATAACAAATCCATATCATTTTATTCCGTATTTAAATGATATGTACAATAAACAAATAACAGAAGAAGACTGCATAACACATAAATTAGAAGAACTATACCAGGTGGAATTAGATGATTTACTACAATCATTTCATACTGATTTTATACATGCTTATAAAGAAGCTAGTGTTGTAGATGGAGCTAAAGAAGTTATAAAGGAATTAAATGAAAATCATAATCTGTACTTTGTTACAGCTAGAAGTGAAATATTAAAAGATATAACTACTGGATGGTTATCTGATAATGATTTAGGATATATAGATGTACACTTATTAGGAAGTGATTATAAAGTTACTAAAGCGAAAGAATTAGAATGTAATGTATTTATAGAAGATAACCCAAGTAATGCTATGCAATTAGCATCTGAGGGATTGACAGTATTGTTATTAGATAATAATTATAATAAGCAGATTGAAAATGAAAATATAATAAGAGTAAAAAATTGGGATGATATAAAAAGTTTTATATTAAGTCTACAATAAATTAAAAGTAGGAGGTAGATAATTGTTAGAAGCTAAGATAATTAATAAAAAAGAAACTATACGTATAAAAAGTAAAGACATAACAGAGATGTTAAGTGAGCGTGAAGACTTTATTAGTGTACAAGACATATCTAAAGATGTGAAAGAAACAAATATAATGGCATTTGACTGTCAGTTAGATGATAGTATGTTTTCTGTAGAAGAAATCAATGAACTACTTGAAGAGTTAGGTGAAGAAGGTAAAGTAGATGAAATTCAAATACTATTTGATGATGTAAGGGCTTTCGTAAAGGATATTACAGACGAAATCGAATCAGATTTAAGAGAGCAATATTTAAATGATGATATAAGATGTTTTTTCGATGTATATAGTATAGATGATACATTTACAGATTTTAAGCTAGTATTTGTGATAAGTTTTAAGGAGATAAGTATCGCATCGCTTACTAGTTTGACTAATATACTAGGGAAAAAACAATTAAACGGAAATTCTAAGTTTTATAGTTAAAAATGTTTTGGGGATATCTTAAATAAAAATATTTAAGATATCCCCATTTTTAATTTGCATATAGTAAAAAATCACTTCAAACTCTATTCATCCACACATCTACAGATATTAAATATAAAT
>NZ_JAKEDR010000179.1 GCF_023653455.1 Paraclostridium ghonii | reverse complement strand
TTCTCCTCCTCTCTCTTCGTCTGCCGCGTCCTATGTGTATTATAGCCTGGTGTCTATAAATGACAATAATAAAAAATCTACATTAGATGTATGTAAAAAAAATTCTGCAATTATAGGAAAAGAAATATATACTATAAAAAATACTATAAAAGAAAAAGTCAAATGTATAGATATAAATGAAAATGGAAATTTAGTGGTGGAGGATAAAGATGGGAATATAAAAGAAATTATTTCGGGAGAAGTATCTATAAGGGGAGAACAAGGGTATGTTTAAAAATATTTTAGATGTAGAAGGCATTAAGGTAGGACAAGTAGAAGATGAAGACGGGTTAACAGGATGTACTGTTGTTATATGTGAAAATGGTGGTGTTTGTGGAGTAGATGTTAGGGGTTCAGCTCCAGGAACAAGAGAAACGGATTTGTTAGATCCTATAAATATGGTACAAAAAGTCCATGCCATAGTGCTATCTGGAGGATCGGCTTTTGGATTAGAATCTACATGTGGAGTTAGTAAGTACTTAGAAGAAAAAGGGATAGGGTTTGATGTCGGAGTTGCTAAGGTTCCTATAGTTACTGGAGCTGTTTTATTTGATTTAGGAGTAGGCGATCCTAAATGTAGACCGAATATTGAAATGGGGTATAAAGCTTGTGAAGTAGCTAACAATAATGAACTTAAACAAGGTAATTATGGGGCTGGATGCGGAGCTACAGTTGGTAAAATAAAAGGAAGTGAGTTTTGTACAAAAGGGGGAATAGGTAGTTATTCTATTAAACTTGATAATGGACTTGTTGTATCAGCTCTTATTGCAGTTAATGCATTTGGAGATGTTTATGAAAAAGGGAAAGTTATAGCGGGGGTTTTAAATGAAGAAAAAAATGGATTTTTAAATACATATGAGTTGATGAAACAAGGTGTAAATAAAGGTGGATTTAATATAGATAATACTACTATAGGAATTGTTGCGACCAATGCTAAATTAAGTAAAGCTCAATGTAAAAAAATATCCCAAATGGCACATAATGGTTTTGCAAAAGCTATATTTCCTATACACACACCTCATGATGGAGATACAATATTTACGTTGGCTACAGGGGAAATGGAAGCTGATGTGGCACTATTAGGCTCTATTGCAAGTGAAGTAGTAGAAAAAAGTATAACAAATGCAATAAAAAGTGCTACAAAAATTAATAATATACTTTCATATAATGAAATTAATTTAAAATAAGAATTATTGACAATATTATTTCATATTGATAAAATTGTTTTGTTGCAGCTGGCATCCTTAAAAAATAGGAGCTTGACTGATTTATTGTATAGATAATTAATTGAATAACAAAAAGTCCGGCATCTTTCAGAGCTGGAACGGAGGTGTATTTTTATGATGAAAACACAGGTTGAGACAAAGAAAAAAATAAATGTTAGACAAATGGCGGTAATAGGTATGTTGTCTGCCATATCAATAATGCTATCAATGACACCGTTAGGGTTTATACCAATTGGACCTATTGATGCCACTATAATGCATATACCTGTAATAATAGGTTCTATAATAGAAGGACCTGTGGTAGGAGGAATAATAGGATTTATATTTGGCTTCACAAGCTTTATAAGAGCTATAACTATGCCAAAACCAACTTCGTTTGTATTTATGAATCCTTTTATATCTATACTACCTAGAGTTATAATGGGGATTTTATCATTTTACGTATATAAAGGAGTATTTAAAATAGTAAAAAAAACATCTGTTGCAGGTGCTTTTTCAGGGTTAATAGGATCTCTTATAAATACATTTGGTGTTTTAGGAATGGTATATTTTTTATATGCACAAAAATATGTAGAAGCTATAGGCAAAGATGCATCCACGGCTGGAGCGGTAATATTGGGTATTGCTGTCACTAATGGGATACCAGAAGCCATAATTGGAGCTTTAGTGGTATCTGGAGTTGTAGTTATACTAAAGAAAAGCAAAAAATAGAAAGAAGGTTAGAGCAGATGCTTTTAGTATTTGACGTTGGAAATACCAACATGGTCTTAGGTATATATGAGGGAAAAGAACTAAAAAATTATTGGAGAATTAGCACGGATAAAGCAAAAACATCTGATGAGTATGGAATGCTAATAAATAATTTATTTCAATATGATAATG
The DNA here is from genome assembly GCF_023653455.1 of Paraclostridium ghonii. Taxonomy (GTDB): domain Bacteria; phylum Bacillota; class Clostridia; order Peptostreptococcales; family Peptostreptococcaceae; genus Paraclostridium; species Paraclostridium ghonii. The sequence continues at coordinate 4,793 of NZ_JAKEDR010000179.1, read as the reverse complement.
TAGATATGAATTCAATAAAAGATATGATAATATCATCAGTTGTACCTAATGTTATGCATTCACTTGAAAATTTCTGTGTGAAATATTTTAATAAACAACCTTTAATAGTTGGCCCTGGTATAAAAACAGGATTAAATATTAAATATGATAACCCTAAACAAGTAGGAGCAGATAGAATAGTAAATGCTGTAGCTGCTATAGATAAGTACAAATCACCTATGATAATAATAGATTTTGGGACAGCTACAACGTTTTGTGCAATTTCAGAAAATGGAGAGTATTTAGGTGGGACTATAGCTCCGGGTATAAAAATATCAAGTGAAGCTTTATTCCAAAGAGCATCAAAACTTCCAAGAGTTGAACTTTTAAAGCCTGGAATGACAATTTGTAAAAATACAGTTTCAGCTATGCAATCTGGTATAATATATGGATATGTAGGATTGGTAGATAAAATTGTAGAAATGATGAAGAAAGAACTAGGCGATAAAGATATAAAAGTAATAGCTACAGGTGGATTATCATCGTTAATAGCATCTGAAACTGATACTATAGATTGTGTAGATAAGTTTTTAACGTTAGAAGGGTTAAAAATTATTTACGATAAAAACAAAGAATAGCAAAAAGGAATTGGGTTTTATATCCAGTTCCTTTTTTATCATAAGATAATTAAATAAATTGGGTATATTTATAATAAAATAAATTAAAAAGGAGACCGTATATGAAAATAGGAAATGTTACGCTAGACAATAAAGTATTTTTATCTCCTATGGCAGGAGTAACAGACTTACCTTTTAGACTTATATGTAAAGAACAAGATTGTGGAATGTTATATACAGAGATGATAAATGCTAAAGCTCTTTGCTATGATGATCAAAATACTAAGAAAATGTTAAAAATAGAAGAAGAAGAACATCCTGTAGCAGTACAAATTTTTGGTTCTGATCCAAATTTTATGGGTAAAGCAGCAGAAATACTAAATGAATACCCTAATGAAATACTAGATATAAACATGGGATGTCCAGCACCTAAAGTTGTGAAAAATGGAGATGGATCGGCTTTGATGAAAAATCCTAAGTTAGCTGAAGAAGTTTTAAAATCTGTTGTAAAAAAATCTAAGAAACCAGTCACTTTAAAGATTAGAAAAGGTTGGGATGACAATAATATAAATGCGGTAGAAATAGCTAAAATAGCAGAAGCTTGTGGAATAAGTGCGTTAGCTATACATGGAAGAACTAGAGAACAGTATTATTCAGGAAAAGCAGATTGGGATATAATAGCTAAAATAAAAGAAAACATAAATATACCTGTTATCGGTAATGGAGATGTTTTTGAAGTTGAAGATGCTATAAATATGATAAATAAAACTAATTGTGATGCTATAATGATAGGTAGAGGGGCTCAAGGTAACCCGTGGATATTCAAAAGAATAAATCATTACATGAAAACAGGAGAAATTTTACCAGAGCCTTCAGGTGAAGAGAAAATAAACACAGCTCTTAAGCATCTTAAGTTAGCGGTAGATGAACATGGAGAGTATGTAGCTGTAAGAGAGATGAGAAAACACATTGCTTGGTACTTAAAAGGACTTAGAGGATCAGCTAGATTAAGAGATGAAATTAACAAGATAGAAAGCTATGAAGAAGTAGTAAACAAGCTACGTGACTACGTAGACCACTCCTTGACATAAGGGTGATAGTAATTTATAATATAGCGCATAAATGATTAAGATATAAAATTAATTTTATTTAATGTTAAATAAAAATCAAAAAGAAGGAGTTGTAGGGGTTATGGAAGATAATAAAGAAATATTATTAACTCAAGAAGGACATCAAAAATTAGAAGCTGAGGTTGAGCACTTAAAATCAGTAAGAAGAAGAGAAGTTGCTGAGAGAATAAAAGTGGCTATATCTTTCGGAGATATATCAGAAAATGCTGAGTATGATGAAGCAAAAAATGAACAAGCTCAAGTTGAAGAAAGAATAATAAAGCTTGAAAATATGCTTAGAAAAGCAGTTATAATAGATGAATCAAAAATAGATTCAAATATGGTTACTATAGGATCTATAGTAAAGGTTAATGATATGGAATTTGAAGAGGAAGTAGAATACACAATAGTTGGTTCTGCAGAAGCTGATCCATATGAAGGGAAGATATCTAATGAATCACCTGTAGGAAGAGCTCTTTTAGGTAGATCTAAAGGAGAAGTAGTAGATGTTCAAGTTCCTGATGGTATTGCTAAATTTGAGATATTAGAAATAAGAAGATAATCTGGAGGTATACAAATGAATAATGATCAACAAAATGTTAATGATCAAACTAAAGAAGAGCTTACAGAAGTTCTTAAAGTAAGAAGAGAAAAATTAGCTAAGCTACAAGAGATGGGAAGAGATCCATTCCATATAAGTAGATATGATAGAACTAATTGCTCTACAGATATAAAGAACGACTTTGAAGCTTTTGAAGGTAAGATTGTTAAATTGGCTGGACGTATAATGAGTAAAAGAATACAAGGTAAAGCTGGGTTTATAGATATACAAGATCAAGAAGGTAGAATACAGTGTTATGTAAGACTAGATAGAATAGGTGAAGAAGAATATGCTGTTTTCTCTACATATGATATAGGGGATATAATAGGTATCGAAGGGGAAGTATTTAAAACTAAAAGAGAAGAGATATCTATAAAAGCTAATGATGTAAAATTATTAAGTAAATCTCTTCAAATTCTTCCAGAAAAATATCATGGATTAAAAGATCAAGATTTAAGATATAGACAAAGATATGTTGATTTAATAGTTAACCCAGAAGTTAAAGAAGCTTTCGTTACAAGAACTAAAGCTATGAAGGCTTTAAGATCTTATTTAGATGAAAGAGGATTCTTAGAAGTTGAGACTCCTATATTAAATACTATAGCTGGTGGAGCTAATGCTAGACCGTTCGTAACTCATCACAATACTTTAGATATTCCGATGTATTTAAGAATAGCTAACGAGTTATACTTAAAGAGGCTTATAGTTGGTGGATTTGACAAAGTTTATGAAATGGGAAGAATGTTTAGAAATGAAGGAATGTCAATAAAACATAATCCAGAGTATACTGCTATAGAATTATACCAAGCATATGCAGATTACACAGATATGATGGAAATAACTGAAAATGTAATATCTCATATGGCTAAAGCAGCTACTGGAAGTATGAAAATAAACTATCAAGGAACAGAAATAGACTTTACGCCACCATGGAAAAGAATGACTATGGAAGATTGCGTTAAAGAGTATACTGGAGTAGATTTCTCTACTATAGATACTGACGAAGAAGCACTAAAAGTAGCAAAAGAAAAAGGTATAGAGATAATTCCTGGTATGAGAAGAGGAGAAGTTATAAATTCTTTATTCGAAGAGTTTGGAGAAGATAAACTAATTCAACCTACATTTATAACTCACCACCCAGTTGAAGTTTCTCCATTAGCTAAGAGAAATGTAGAAGATCCTAGAAGAACTGATAGATTTGAAGCGTTCGCTAATAAGTGGGAATTAGCAAATGCATTCTCTGAACTTAATGACCCAATAGATCAGAAGGAAAGATTTATGGATCAATTAAGAAAGAAAGAATTAGGTGATGATGAAGCTTGTGATATGGATGAGGACTTTGTAAATGCTCTAGAAGTAGGGTTACCTCCAACAGGTGGTCTAGGGATAGGTATAGATAGAGTTATGATGTTATTAACAAATTCTCCATCTATAAGAGATGTTATATTATTCCCTACAATGAAACCTATAAAAGAAAATTCTACAGATGAAATAGAAGAGTAAAAACATAAAAAACCTTTCTGAAAGTATTTTAGAAAGGTTTTTTTATGTTTAATTCAGACAGTAAAAAATTAATAGTGATATATAATTTTGAGAACAAAGACTAAATGCTGAAAAAAACTGAAAAATAAAAATAAAAAATGATAGGTAATGATGAAATGTAGATAAAGGAATTTGGAATGGAAATTTAGAAGTATGTATTAAATAAAAAATTAGGAGGAATAAAAATGAAAAATTTAATTAATTGGATGTGTCTTATATCTGTGATGGGATTGGTTTTACAAGTTATGGTTCATATAAATTCAGAAATTATAAAAGATTTTAATAAATTAAACGCTAAAAAAAGTAATATTAATAGAAGAGATAAATGCATTGGTAATACTAGGGTTAGAAGAAACAGAGAATGTTATCAAGAAAAAATTGCGAAATAATTTAAAAAAAATTACAAAAAGTATTGACGCAAAAAAAATATGATGATATAGTATTACTTGTCCTTAAGAAAAGGGCAAAACAAAAAATGAACTTTGAAAATTAAACAGTAGGTTAATTATATAAATTCTTTTTAAAGAATTAAACAACAAACAACCAAGCCAGATATTCAGATAATGATTAACTGAGCGATGGACAACTTTTTAAATTGTATTTGAGAGTTTGATCCTGGCTCAGGATGAACGCTGGCGGCGTGCCTAACACATGCAAGTCGAGCGATCCCTTCGGGGAGAGCGGCGGACGGGTGAGTAACGCGTGGGTAACCTGCCCTGTACACACGGATAACATACCGAAAGGTATGCTAATACGGGATAATATATGAAAGTTGCATAACTTTCATATCAAAGCTTTTGCGGTACAGGATGGACCCGCGTCTGATTAGCTAGTTGGTAAGGTAACGGCTTACCAAGGCGACGATCAGTAGCCGACCTGAGAGGGTGATCGGCCACACTGGAACTGAGACACGGTCCAGACTCCTACGGGAGGCAGCAGTGGGGA
>NZ_JAKEDR010000178.1 GCF_023653455.1 Paraclostridium ghonii | reverse complement strand
CTATTAAATTTATTTAAATAAAACATAGCAAAATTGATATACCTAATTTATAATTAATGATAAAACATTAAAAAATTTGGCTATTAATTATATGAATTTATAGCTATAAAAATTTTCAAGGAGGCCTTTATTTATGAAGCAAAAACCAAAATCAATAGATGGTACACTTAGAAAATCATTTTTACGTGTTCCTGAAGTTATTAGAGAATGCAGTGGTATAAATATTTTCGGAAAACGAATTAAGTCACTTGTTTTTTCAACTGACTTAGCTATTATAAAAAATGTAAATGCAGATGCAGTAATAGCTGTATATCCATTTACTCCTCAACCAATAATTACACAATCTATTATTATGGCTTCTGATATTCCTGTTTTTGCAGGAGTTGGTGGAGGTCTTACAAAAGGAATTCGTTCAATTATGTTAGGAACTAATGCTGAATTGCAAGGGGCTATAGGTGTAGTTGTTAATGCTCCCACAACAAACGGTGTAGTAAGAGCTTTATCTAATGCACTTGATATACCTGTTGTTGTTACTATTGTAAACGATAATACAAATATTCAAGAAAGAATAGATGCTGGTGCAACTATTTTTAATGTTTCAGCTTCTGCTGATACTCCTAGGATCGTTGCAAAAATTAGAGAGTCTTATCCTGACTTTCCAATAATAGCAACAGGCGGACCTACGGAAGAAAGTATAAGAAAAACAATAGCCGCTGGTGCAAATGCAATCACTTGGACCCCACCTTCTGTTGCTGAATTATTTAAAGATGTTATGACTTCTTATAGAAAAAATTCAACTTCACATTAGAAGATGATTTTTATATAAAAACTGTTATTACTATTTTCTAATATGTACATACTGTATTTATCAATTTAAATTTATTTTGAAATACTTATTACAGATTTTTCACGCAAATTATATATTCGTGAAAAATTTAAGTAACAAATAATAAGAGGTATCTCAAGTATTATATTTATATATTACTTGGATACCTCTTATTATTTAATCTAAAATGCGCATTCTATAAAGTTTATATTTCTATATTCTACAGCCATTGGTACAAATCTAACATTACCAGCTTGACAAGTTATTCTAAATCCTCGAATACTCCTATTATCAGTTCTATCTACTATCATAAAGAAATTAGAAGGGCTAAATCCTCTTCTCATTACTATTCTAACTATTGCCATCCTTCTACAGTTATTTATAGTAAATTGCCCACTGCCAGGTGATATAAAAGTTTCAGGAGATTGCATCCCATCAGGTAGTAAAAAAGCTACTTCCTGATCTATTTCTAAATTACTGTTACCATCATCGAAATTCTCATAATCTTCAAATTTCATAGAAGGCTCAAATAAACTAGAAACTTCTAAGTATTCATTTTTAATATCCACATCAGGGCATGCATTTTGTAACTCTCTAAGATATACAGCCATAAACTTCCAATAGTTATCCCAATATTCTTCCCAATAATTTATTTCCATTGTTGATTCTCCTTTTTATGATATAAATATTGTTCTATATATCATATGTAAAGATTAAACAATGGTTCTTATTTTTAAATTATAAATTACATATCTGCTTTAGTTACTTTTCGTGGTCTACCTTTTATATTTTTTGTTTGTAATGCATTTAAAACCATCTCACCTTTGTTGTTTAGTACTTCAACATAAGTAGATACATCGAGTACACTTATAACACCAATATCCCCAGCACTCATCCCTTCGATACTACAAAGTGTACCTACTATGTCAACTGGTCTCATCTTAGTTTTCTTCCCAGCATTTATATGCAACTTCATGATTTCTTGGCTTAGATTTGCACCTTTGTCTTCCTTAACTTTTTGTCTTTGCTCTAACTTTTTATCAAATTCAGGCTTTAAACTCATCACAAGTCTTTTACTTGGTTTCATTTTCATTGTTAATTCTTTGCCTGTGTAAGAGTATATTTCAAACATACGTCTTTCATCAGATTTCATAACAAAAGTAATCGCTCTTCCTTCTTTACCTGCACGACCTGTTCTCCCTATTCTATGAACATAGTTTTCTCTTAAGATAGGTACATCATAATTTATTACATGAGTGATATTGTCTATATCTATACCCCTAGCAGCTACATCTGTTGCTATTAAGTATCTAAAGTATCCTTTTTTAAAGTTATTCATTACTTTAATTCGCTCATCTTGTTCCATGCCGCCATGTATTTTATCACATGGATATTTAAGTTTTCTTAATTCATTATACAGAGATTCTACCTTAACTTGTGTATTGCAAAAAATCACACAGCTATCTGGATTTTCTATTGTTGTTATGTCTTTTAATAAATTTAGCTTACCTGTTTCTTCTACGCTATATCCATCTTGTTGTATTCTATCTACTGTTAATGTTTTTGCTTCAATTTCTATTGTAACAGGATCTTTCATATATTTTTTTGATAGTGCATTTATATCTTCTGGCATGGTTGCTGAAAATAACATAGTAACACGTTCAGTAGGTAGTGCTGATATTATTTCTTCTACTTGCTCTAAGAATCCCATACTAAGCATTTCATCTGCTTCGTCTAATACAAGGTATTTTATGTTATCAGTTATAAAATTTCCTTCTTTAATATGGTCTATTGTTCTACCTGGCGTTCCTACTACTATATGAGTTTTTTGTTTTAATTCTTTTGCTTGTAACGCAAAAGATGATTTACCATATAACGCCGGTACTTTTATTCTTTTGAATCTCCCTATGTTAAATACATCTTCCTTAACTTGTATTGCAAGCTCTCTTGTTGGTGTAAGTATTAATGCTTGTGGTTTATTATCATCCCAGTCAACTAATTCACATAATGGTATTGCAAATGTTGCTGTTTTACCACTTCCGGTTTGTGATTTTACTAGTACATCTTTATTTTCTAGTGCAACTGGTATTACTTCTTGCTGAACTTTTGTTGGTGTATTATAGTTTAGAATGTTAAGTGATTTTAATATTTCATTGCTTAGTTTGTAATCTTTAAAATTTGTTTTTATCATTTATATGCTCTTCCTTTATATCATTGTCGTATTTTTATATCTATCCTAACTACTAAATAATATCATAAAAATTCTATATCTCCTAATTTTAAAAAGCAGTGACCCCAAATGATTTTTTCAAATACCATTTGCTGTTAATCACCACTTAATTGATTTGTATATTTATTAACCTTTTCTCAAAATCCTAAGATAATAATTATACTATCAATATATTTTTTAATGCTTCTACTTTGTTTTTGACTTTATTCTTCATTTTTAAGGCCTTCTACTATACTTAATTTTGAAACTTTGTTTTTTGCTAAATATCCAGCAATTACACATATAATTATTGCTCCTACCCCAAACTGAAGTATTTCTACTTCAGGTATCTTAAATTCATATGCCTGTTTAATTCCTGCTCCTTGAGAAAATATTTCATTTGCTCTTTGCATACTTTTATAAGTATTATAACTAGAAAATACTCCAGCTATTATTGAACTTAAAATACCATATATAATGCTTTCTTTTAGTATCATTTTCTTAACATTTTTCATACTCATTCCAATAGCTCTTAGTGTTGAAATTTCCTTAAGTCTAATCATTATATTTGTTATAACTATACAAGCTATATTTATAGATGATATAACCAATGTAATTATTACACTCACTAGTACCTCTTTTTTAAGTTTTATATTTCCTTCAGTAGATATTTTCCTATTTTCATACTTACTTTCCATTTCCTTAAAATCATCTTCATTTATTATTTCTTTTACCTTTGAGACGACTTCTTCTTCTTTCTCCTTTTGTAATTTTATAGATATATTATTAAAGCCTTTTTTTCCTGTTAAATTTTCAAAACTATTTTTATCTAATATTACTTGGAAACGAGAGTCCATTCCACATTCAGCATTTAAAACATAATCAGTATTTAATAGTCCTGCAACTTTAATTTTTTGATTAACATATTTTACTTCTTTACCATTAGTTTCTGGAATCTTAATTTCAATAATATCTCCCACTTTTAACTCTTTTAATGTAGTTGAATCATTTGATACTGCTGAACCTGAATAAAAATGATTAGATACTATCGCACTTATTGTATCTCCTTCTTTTTTTAAGTTATCTATGTTTTTATCTTCTAGGTATTTTTCTAGTTTTTTAAGAGTACTTTTATCGTATCCTTTTATAGATGTTCCTATTTCTAAATTTGATTCATCGCTATCTAGAGGATTATTTTGTTTATAATAGTCGCTTATATTTTCTTTGTTTGAGTTTAAGTATCCTATAGTATTCATATTCTTAGTTAATTCACTAACTCCATCTATCTTAGATATCTTACTTACTTCATCATCTGTGTATTCATTAAAATATTCACTTGAGTTATTAGAATTATGACTAAGTATTATGTCACTTTCGCCCATCTCCATAATAATAGGGCTAAGACTGTCTACATTTTTATCATATTGCTTAAATGCAACCATATTGGTTATAAATAAAAAACCTGTTATACTTATTGAAAGTATTGATAAAATTGTTCTTGTTTTGTATCTCCATATATTTTTGTATTCCATATATCCTGTAAGACCAAATACTTTCCTTATTAACTTATGATAAAATCTATCTTTTTTTATTGATTTTAAACTTCTAGTACTTCTAATAGCTTCTATTGGAGATATCTTTCCACAATTATAAATAGTAAAAATACTAGCTATAGCTACTGAAACTACTGCCATAATTAAAGGCTCTATTATACTTTCTTTACTTATATAAAGGCTTATATGTTCATTGTATATACTTCTAATTCCTATGTATGATGATAGTGTTCCCAGTAAAAATCCTACTGCTAGTCCAATAAGTAACACTATAAAACTTTGGATACATACCATGTATCTTACGTTTTTCTTAGTCATACCTATTGCTCTTACCATTCCTATTTGTTTTTTCATATCTATTAATATAATATTAAATATATTATATATAACTAGCGTAGCTGCAACCATAGGAATCAACTTATTATTAATCTTACTCTTTGAATCTTTAGACATATCATAATTTTTTATGGCTTCATTTAGTTGCACATTTATCATAAATTTCTCATCATCTAATTTATATTTGGCTATTGCTTTATCTGCCATGTCTATACTAGTCGTAAAATTAAGTACACCTGCATGACTTATTAATTCTTTTGGTAAAACACTTTGATTTTCTGTGTATTTAGTAAATGCTTTGACTTTATAGTATAAATTCTCCTCATAAAATCCATCTGGCTTTTTTACTATTCCAACTAACTTAAATGACTTCTCTTTACTATAAATCTGATTTTTATTATTTTCATCCGTATAATTTTTAATAATATTAAAATCAATACTTTGACCTAAATTATCACTTAAGCCCATCTCTTTAAGAGCTTTTTCTTCTATTACTATTTCATCTTCATTTTTAGGTTCAGTCCCTTTTATAAGAGTATATCCATAAGAATCTATAAAACCTTTATTATAAGAGTTTAAGCTCATAGATACTCCTTTATCACTTACGGCATTGCCTAGGTTTATGACATCATTGATAACTTTTATAGTCTTATCCCTTTTTAATTGATCTACAATTTCTAAGTTAAGATCACTGTACTCTACATGATAATCACTAAAGTTTTTATACGCTTCTTTTATATCATGTTTATTTTTAGACTCTGGCACTACATTAAGTGTAAAGACTAATATAACAGCTAATGCAATACTAATTATTAATGATAAAGTTCTTCCCTTTTGTTTTTTTAAGTATGATATAGCTAATCTAAAACTTACTCTCATCATTCCCCTCCTTGTTTACTTTAAGATATTAAATATAAAACCGTTATACGTAAAAAATGCTACCTTATTTGTATTAAAAGGTAACATTTCTAAAATTTTGATTCAATATAAGTCCGACAAGTGGTATTTTTTTACCGACAACTAGCATGTTAAATGAATATTTCTATTAAATTTTCACTCTATTGGCATATGAATAGTAGCTATAAACTTAGACTCACTATCCTTAATTTTTAATTCTCCATTATATTTTTTTATTGAAGATTTTATACTATCAATACCAATTCCATGGAGGAATTTATCTTTTTTAGAAGTAAAAACCTTACCATGTTTAATTATTACTTTATTTGTCTTGCTATTTTCACACCTAACTACATAGTACCCTTTTATAAAAGTACCTTTTATATTTATGTATTTTTTTATATTATTATCATCAATTTTATTACATGCTTCAATAGCATTATCTACTAAATTTGAAAATATACTACTTATATCAATCATCTCTATAAAATCACATTTACTAAAATTTATCCCTACATTAAAATCTATATTACTTTCCATACATACTTTACTTTTTTCATGAAATATAATATCTAATATTACATTTCCTGTGTTATAAATATTTTTACTTTCGTTTACTTTATCTTCTATATTGTTAATGTATTTATTTACATCTTCACTGCTATTTTTTAATGATTTTATATTTTCCATATGATTATTCATATCGTGGTATACTTGTCTCATTTTTTCTTGTGACTCCTTAACCATTAGATAGTATTTATACTGCATGTCTAGTTTTTCATTTACAAACTCTATTTTAACTTTTTCTTTTTCCACTTTTATAGAATTTAAAAATATAGATATTAATAATATATTTACTATAACTAAAAGATAAGGAAATGTCTCTTTAATAGTCTGTGAAAATATAAGCATGTCTGTAACATAGGAAAAATCAATATTATTTTTAACTACCATTCCATATAAATTATTTACATCTGTATATGATTTATTTATAAATACTATCACTAATAAATTAATTGTAGTGGTTAATATAATATATAAATAGTATTTATTCTTTTTATAAATATCTTGAAGCCTATTAAAAAAGGTTATACTCATAAAAAAAACAAAAAAATTAATTATAAGGGTTATTTCAAGTATGTAATCTATTTTTATAGTTGAAATTTGTACAACCCAATAAATACTACAC
>NZ_JAKEDR010000177.1 GCF_023653455.1 Paraclostridium ghonii | reverse complement strand
GATCTATACTCTTCATATGGAGTTTTTAAAAATCTATATCTTATATATTTAATATCATCTATTATATATCTATGTTTTACATCATTTGTATCAAATTTACAAACTTTAAATGACTTCTCTATAAATAATCCAAAAACTAAAGTTGTTATAACTGTTCCAATCCCTATACTACCTCCAAGGATATATCCAAATATAAGAGCAAATAATTCTATACATGTCCTTACATTTTTTATTGGTTTCTTTGTTTTTTTATGAATTGCTACCATTAGTCCATCCCTAGGTCCACTTCCATACCCAGCCCCTATATAAATTACACATCCTAGCCCCATAATAAACATTCCTATAAACATCATAATAAAGCCAGTTATCATATTAGGTGATATAGGGATTATATTGTTTAACATAAAAAAATCCATGAACATACCGATTAAAAACATATTTAGGATTGTTCCAACCCCTAAATTTTCACCTAGCAATATATCTATTATAATAATTATTATTCCAATTAATATACTTGCTTGACCCATGGTTACACCTAAATTTTTTGATAATCCATGGTGAAATGCATCCCAAGGAGATAAACCTAAATTAGCCTGTATAGTTAAAACTATACCTATTGAACAAATAAATAAACCTATAATTAATCTTATAAAATTCCTAACTTCATATTTCATGTTTAGCTCCTCTATTTTGATTTATACTATGACAAAACCCCCGTTAGGACTTATAACTTGACCAGTTATAAAATCCGAATTGCTACTTGCTAAATATAATGCACACTGAGCTATATCATCTGGAGTTCCAAGTCTCATTAAAGGTGTTTCTTCTTTTAACATTTCAAGCGTATCTTTAGATATACTATCTAGCATATCCGTTTTTATAACTCCTGGTGCAATACAGTTAACTTGAATATTTGAAGGGCCTAATTCTTTTGCAAGTGCTTTTGTCATTCCAATTATAGCAGCTTTACTAGTAGAATAATGGACTTCGTAAGAACCTCCAACCATCCCCCATATAGATGATATATTTATTATTTTCCCACTCCTCTGAGGTACCATATATTGCAAAGCTTTTTTCGTTGTAAAAAATACACTATTTAAATTTGTATTTATAACTTCATTCCATTCCTCATAGGTTATATCTGTAAATAGGCTTGTCCTACTTATACCTGCATTATTAACTAAAACGTCTATACTTTCAAATCTACCTATACAATAGTTTATCATAAAATTTACTTCTTCATTTTTTGAAACATCTGCTTTATAAGTATCTACCGACAACCCTCTACTTTTTAAATCATTGTATAGTTCTAAAGCTTCTTTTTCTGAATTATTATAGTTTATTAAAACATTATACTCATTTTCAGCAAATAAAGTAGCGATAGCTCTTCCTATACCTCTAGATGCTCCTGTAACTAATGCTGTTTTTTTATTCATCTATCTCTCCCTTTCATATAAAAATTTCAATATTCAATCACTATTATATATGAATACCTGTTATAATGAAAGGAATATAGTTCAAGTATAAAAAAAACTATTAAAGCTAAAATAAATTTTTGACTTTAATAGTTTTTTATTCATATATAGATTTACTAAATTTACTTATAGAATAGTTCTTTAAATCTCTTTAATTATTGCATAAATTGTTTACATAATTTAATTATTTTATTAATCTTCTTGTTTAGTCTTTGCTATAACTATTTCTCTTATACAAATATCTTGAGGTTGATTATATGCAAATTCTACACAACTTGCTATTTTTTCTGGATTAAGTCCTGATTCTATAGTCTTTTTCCATTCATTGTAATTATCTTTAATATTATTGTCTGTTGTATTAGATAAAAGCGGAGTTTCTACAACTCCTGGTGCTATTGTTATTACCCTTACATTAGAACTTGCAACTTCTTTTCTCATATTTTCGCTTATTGCATGTACTGCAAATTTAGTACCACAGTAAACCGAATGATTATCAAACGTCTTTCTTCCTGCTATAGAACTTATGTTAATTATAGTTCCCTCATTTCTATTAACCATATCATTTAATACTATATTGGTTCCTGTTAATATTCCTTTTATATTAACATCTATCATATTACTCCATTCAGCGTAGTTTTGTATATTAGGCTCTCCAAGTAGCATTATACCAGCACAATTTACCAAGCAATCAACTTTTCCAAACTTTTCTTCAGCTTCTTTTATAGCTTCTCTCATTTTTTCTATATCTATTACATCTACTGATTTGCATAATGAATTAGGTAGATTTAACTCTTCCATTTTATCAAGTCTTCTAGATAATAGTAAAACTGGATGACCATTATCAGATAATTTTTTCGCTATTTGTCTTCCTATTCCTGAGCTTGCGCCTGTTATTACAACTAATTTTTTCATATATAACCCTCCTATAAAACTTTTTATTATGGAATAATTATATATTCTTTGATAATATATTGTAAGAACGCACATAATTGTTATATAGTGAAATAAAGGTAACTATTATGTAATTTCAATTGATTCGTCGGAGGAAATTTATGAAAAAATGTATATTGACATGTGAAATAGAAATAACCCTAAATGCTATTGGAGGCAAATGGAAGCCTTTGATACTTTATTACTTAATAGAAGAGGGAACTAAGAGATTTGGTGAAATACAATCATTTATTTGTAATGTATCCCATAAAACTTTAACTACTCAGCTAAGAGAGTTAGAAAGCGATGGACTAATATCTAGAACAGTTTATCCAGAAGTTCCTCCAAAAGTTGAATATACTATAACTGATAAAGGTATGAGTTTGTATCCAATTCTTGAAGCAATGTGTGTATGGGGGGAAAAAAATTTAACTGATGAATATGAACTTATAAATCCTCAGTGTAAATAATTATTAAAGGTGCTTTTAATGCACCTTTATAATATTTCTATATATACCCCTTTACTCATACTTTTCTCAGCTTCACAATTTATAATATCTATACTGCTATCTAAATCTGATAAAGTATACACAGTACCTTTTACATAAACCCCTGGATTTATAAGTCTTGTTTTTCCTTTTATAAATATGTCATATTTATCTTCATTTATCTTCATTTATCTTAACTTTCACATTACTATTTAATGATTTCATTAATCTTATTACTTCATTATTTTTGGACTGTTTAAGTATATTTATTACCTCATCATCTGTTTTTAATATATCTTTTATATTTAACTCATTTTCATTTATAGCAATTTTAATTGCTTTAGATAACTTATCATAAGAATATCCATTTAAAGGATTCATAAAAAAATCTACTACTTCCGTATAATATAGATTTAAAAACCATTTTGCTTTCTCTATATTCCTTACAACAATTTCTCCATTTATGACACATATGTTTTTTAAAAACTCATCTATTTCCTTTTTGATAGCAAACCCATATCTATACATATCCCTTAAAGTATAGTCTACTCTATCTGCGCATAGTTTAGGAGCTTTTCTTTCTAAAATTGTCCATTTTTCTTCATTCCCCAATATATCTTCACAATCATATCCATGTTTTTTTAGTATATGAGGTATTTCAGAATTACTTACAACTTCATTAAATATAAGTTCATGATAATCTTCATCTTTATTATCAAATACAAAATCTATTACATGAGAAAATGCAGTATGTGATATATCATGAAGTAACCCAGCTATTTGCTCTTTTACGCTTCCACCTAGTAATCTAATTAATAGCATAACACCAATTGAATGCTCAAATCTTGTTACATTAAATTCTTCTTTAACTAAATATGTAGCCCCTATTTGATGTATATATTTTAATCTTTGTACAGCATCACAATTTATAAGCTCTATTAACACATCTTCTAATTCAAACTCTCCATATATATAATCCGCTACCTTGTTGTTCATTCAGTCCTCCTTATAAGGTCTTTTCATTCTTTATATTATAACACAAAAAAATTACTAGGTTTTACCCTAGCAATTTTTAAGTTATATGTTGCTTATAATTTTGTATTTTAATAATTTAAATTCGCTTTCATCTATTATATTTAAATCTAACAGATTTTTTAATTTTAGTAATTCGTCTATTTGTGATGTTTTTGAGTATTTTTTAATTTCTTTTTCCCTACTAGGAATTAATTCAATGCTATTAAAATTCATTTCTTTTTCTTTACTGCAATTAAATTCATCGTGTTCCTCTAAGTAAACTCTTTGATCTAAATTTTTATCAATAAATTCTTTTTTACTTTTAAAAATATCCACTTTTTCTACTATATTTATATCTCTTGGGTTAACATTACTATCATATATTCTGCAGCTTTGAACTCTTACAAGAACATCTAGATAGCTTTTTACCATAAGAGCATTTTTTAAAAGCATATTTTCATTATTGTACAACTCATTCATAGTGTATTTTAATGCTTCATAAGCGTCTTCATTTATAGTAAATCCTTTATTTTCTAAAATATCTAAACATATTTCATAAAGTTCTTGTTCATCATATCCATAAAAATCTAAGTATAAAGGGAATCTATAGTTTAGAGATTGGTTTCTTAAAATTATTTTATCCATACCTTCTTTGCTTCCAGATATAACTAAAATTATTTTATTTTTGTTTTTGTCTATAAATTTTATAAACATAGATATGATTTCATTATAATTATATTCGTTTATAAGTAAATCAAATTTATCTATTAAAACAACTTTTCCTATAGACTTATTTAGTATGTCTTCTAAATCCATTCCACTATTTATTCCATATACTATTTCATCTTTATCTATTTCTACTATACTTTTAGATTTTATAAGACCTTTGCTGAAATACATTTCTGATAAAATATTTAAAACTCTTTTTTTACCTGTTCCAGTATCTCCTGTAAAAATAATATTTTTATATTTCTTTATATTACTTCTTTTACCTAGTTTTTCTCTTCTTTCTTCTATTTTCATTAATTTATATTGATTTCTTAGAAATTCTTTAGCTTTATAATTTCCCTTTAAGTTGTTTATCTTTTCTTCTAAGTCAAAAGTATTTTCATAATCTGACATATTTATTTTTTCTATATCTTTAACAGTTATTAAATTCATTTCATAAACACTTATCTCTTCTTCGGCTATCCTTATACTTTGATTTCTAATTAAGCTTTCCACATAATTTCTAACCATTCTACCATTACCTGATTGAGAATCTGACTCTTCATATATGGCTTCAAAACTTGTTTTTAAAGCTATATATGCATTTTTAGATAATTTAAACCCTTTGTTTTCAATTAGTTTTATAGACATTTCTAATAGTTCATTCGGATTATAATCTTTAAAAACTGTCCATATAGGAAATCTTGATTTAAGCCCTATATTTACATCAAAGAAGTCTTCCATTTCTTCTTCATATCCAGCAAGTATAACGACTACATCTTGACCATGATCTTCAATTAATTTAAGTAATGTTTCTATAGCTTCTCTTCCTAACGAATCATTAGCTAAAGTATAAGCTTCATCTATAAATAAAACCCCACCTATAGCTTCCTTAAATTTTTCTTCAGTTTTTTTAGATGTTTGCCCTGGTATTTCAGATACAAAGCTAGATCTATCAGTCTCGACAAGCTGTCCTACTTTTAAAAGTCCCATACTATTTAACATTTCTGCAACTAATCTAGCAATACTTGTTTTTCCAGTACCTGGGTTTCCAGCAAATATCATATTTAAATTTTGCTCTATCTTAGTGTTTACTCCAACAGATTTACGTTTTTCCTGAGCTACTATTAGTTTATACTGATTTCTCAATAAACTTTTAACTTCTGTTAATCCCACTATCGAACTTAATTTTTCTTCAATATCAAATTTTGTTTTTGCTTTAAAGTTAAAATTATCTCTTTCTAGTAAATCTATTTGTTTTGACTTATCTGTTAAATATTTTTTTGAAGCATCTAATATCGCATTTTCTACAATATTCCTAACAAACCTAGCATTACCCAAATCATTTTTACCATTTATCTGATTTTTTGTAAATAAATCTATTAAATCATGTTTTACATTTTTTGCTATTCTATATCCTTTTGATTTTGCAATATTTAGTGCAATTTCATACATCTGAGTAGGAGTATAATCTTCAAAATGAATTATATTTGAAAATCTTGATTTAAGACCTGAATTAAATGTTAAAAATTTTTCCATATCTTTTTCATAACCTGCTAAAATTACAACTAAATCATCTCTATTATCTTCTACACCTTTAAGTAGAGCATCTACAATTTCCTTGCCTACTTTATCATCATCACTTTCACATAGCGAATATGCTTCATCTATAAATAAAACCCCACCTATAGCAGAGTTTATTATATCTATCGTTCTTTTAGATGTATCTGCTACATTTTCTGTTACAAAGTCAGCTTTACTAACTTCTCTATATACACCTTTCGATAAAACCCCTAATGCATTTAAATATTCAAACGTAACTCTAGCTGCATTAGTTTTTCCTGTTCCTGCATTACCTGCAAATATCATATTTAAAGATATATTAGAAGTTTTAAGACCTAAACGTTCTCTTATTTTTTGAACTTTATAATTGTTTTTTATATTGTTTAAAAATAATTTTAAATCCTCCATACCTATTATAGAATTCAACTTATACTTCGCCTCTTCTAACGTAGGCATAGAATACTCGTTTAAATTAAAGTCCTCATCATTAGCTTTATAGTATATATCATTATTTTTAACATATATTACGGTATCTTTTGTAAATTTTAAATTTTCTTCTCTTATAAGATTAGTTAGTGGTTTAAAAAGCTTATAAGAAACATACTCACTTATTCCAAAATTTGAATCTTTTTGATATGACTCTTGAAGAAATTTACATATTCCAAAGTATTCATCTCCTTTGTCATCTTCATGTATATCTAAAATAATTTTTATATTATATTTTTTTTCTATAGTTCTTATAGTTTTTAAAACTTCTCTTTTTACTACCTTATTTCTCTCAGTTTTATTTAACGGTTTCGTATGTAAAACTTTATCTATTTTTGATTTAAAATTTTCATTGAAATATTTATCTATTTCAAAATCTTCATCGTTACTAATATATAC
>NZ_JAKEDR010000176.1 GCF_023653455.1 Paraclostridium ghonii | reverse complement strand
ATATATATACTACCTCTGATGTTTTTATAAAATTCATAAGTTTACAATAGGTAAGAGTTATTATAAGTCCCCCATAATAAGTAAATATGTATCCTTTGTATTCTTCCATAAATAATTTCATATTATAATCCTACCAATTCTTATTTAATTTGTAGCCAAGCCCTCTTACAGTATTCACCGCATCTTCTATTCCTAAATCACTAAGTCTTTTTCTAATTCTACTTACATTAACATTTAATGTATTTTCCTCTACAAATTCAATGTCATCCCATATTTTTTCTAGTAAATAATCTCTACTAACTACCTTTGGATATTTTTTTATAAGGCATTCAAGTAGTGTACCTTCTTTTTTAGTTATGATTATATTTTTATCTTCAAATTCTATTTCCAATCTTTCTGGGTAAAATTTTAATCCATCTAATTCAACTATTCTTTCACTTATCTTTGGGGCATACTCTCCATAAGACCTTCTTATATGACTTTTTATTTTCGCTATTACTACATCATATTGAAATGGCTTGGTTATATAATCATCCCCACCACTTTCTAATGCTCTAATTTGATCCATTCCACATTCCCTTGCTGATATAAATATTATAGGTACATTTGATTTTTGTCTTATCTTTGTACACCAATAAAACCCATCAAATTGTGGTAAATTTATATCTAATAATACTAAACTTGGTCTGCATACTTCAAATTCTTCTATTATATTATTAAAGTTCGTTGCTATAATCCCATCAAATCCATATCTATCTATGTAGTCTTTTAGTAATGTGCTTATGGAAGTATCATCTTCTATAATATAAATCCTATTATTCATATATTCACCCCATATCAGTTCTTGATTTTCACCATATTTTAATAATTTTTATTCATAATTAGTATACCATTTTTTATACTAAATAAAGCTATAGCATTGTCATTATTGCTATAGCTTTATTTAGTATAATTAATTTTACATAATAGTGAAATAATATATTAGTAGTATGCACCCAAGTAATATCCTATACCACCCAAATATTTTAAAATCATGTTCTTTAATGTATCCCACAAGAAATTTAATAGTTAGTAAAGAAACTATAAATGCAACTATCATACCCACTAATAATACTGTAAATTCAAAACTAGTAAACACAACACCAAACTTAATCAACTTAAGTAAGCTAGCTCCAAACATTACTGGTATAGCTAAAAAAAATGTGAATTCAGCTGCTACATCTCTTGATACCCCTATTAATAAAGCTCCTAGTATAGTTGCTCCTGAACGTGATGTGCCTGGAAAAACCGCTGCTACTAGCTGAAATACACCTATAACTATTGCCATTTTATAAGTTAATTGATTTATATTTTTTACTATAGGTTTTTTGCCTTTGTTATAGTTTTCTACTACTATAAACAAAATTCCAAATACTATAAGAACTATAGCTACTGATTGAAAATTGTAAAATAGTAAGTTTATCTTATCATCAAATAATATCCCAACAATTGCTGCAGGTATGCAGGCTATAACTATTTTTATCCACATTGTTATTATGTCTTTTTTTATAACTTGATTTTCCTTAAATGATAAAGGAAATATCTTTTTCCAATATAAAACTACTACTGCCATTATTGCACCTAATTGTATTACAACAAAAAACATTTCTTTAAATGCATCTGACATTCCTAGCTGTAAAAATTCATCCACTAGTATCATATGACCTGTACTACTTATAGGTAGCCATTCTGTTATACCTTCTATTATTCCTAAAATTATAGCTTTAAATATTTCTATCCATTCCATTTGTTTAACCCCATTTCTTATATGATTTTGCCCATATAAGAATTTTACTTTAAATACTATAGTATAACTATCTTCAAACCTTACATAGATATTACATCTATGTAAGGTTTATAATAAAAAAACACATTGACTATTATATCAATGTGTTTTCCTAAATTGTATCTAACCCTTATAGCCGAGGAACTCGGCTAATTCCTACTTAAGTTCATGTTAACTTGGCAACCTCATTTTAATTTTTCTTTGTAAATTTATCTTTACTTTTATTATTGTTACTTCTATTAGGTCTTCTTCTCCCTTTATTGTTCCTTTTAGCCACTACAGTTACATCCTCTGCACTAGATACAAAACTATGATTTCCTACAACTTTAATCTTTTTATTTATAAGTTTTTCTATAGCCTTATAAAGGTCTCTTTCTTCCATTGCACAAAATGCTGTCGCTCTACCACTTCTTCCCGCTCTTCCTGTTCTTCCAATTCTATGAACATAAGTCTCTGCAACTTCTGGTAAATCATAATTTATTACATATGGTAGATCATCAATATCAATTCCTCTTGCAGCTATATCAGTTGCTACCAGTACTCTAATCTTACCTTCTTTAAAGTCATTTAATGCTAGCTGTCTTGCATTTTGAGACTTATTACCATGTATAGCAGCGGCATTTATTGATGATGATATTAGCTCTTTTGTTATTTTATTTGCTCCATGTTTTGTTCTTGAAAATACAAGCACAGATTCTTTTTCATTATTTTTTAATAACTCTATAAGTAAATTTGTCTTTTGCTTTTTACTTACAAAATAAATATTTTGATCAATCATTTCAGTTGTCGATGAAACTGGTGCAACTTCTACCTTAACTGGATTTTTAAATATTGAATCTGCTAATTTGGATATTTCTTTTGGCATAGTAGCTGAAAAGAATATATTTTGTCTAACCTTTGGAAGATAGCTCATTATTCTTTTTACATCATGTATCATACCCATATCTAACATACTATCAGCTTCATCTAAAACAAAGTGCTTAACATTATTTAATTTTAAGAATTTTTGCTTATATAAATCAAGCATTCTACCCGGAGTTGCTATTAGTATATCTACCCCGTCGTGTAATGCTTTAGTTTGAGGATTTTGAGATACGCCTCCGAATATCACCAAACTTCTTATATTTGTATACCTTGCATAAGCGGTAAAGTTTTCTTCTATTTGTATTGCTAATTCTCTTGTAGGTGCTAGTATTACCGCTTTTATAGTTCTTTTACCTTTTAATGATTTTTTATCATTATATATTTGTTGTATTATAGGGATTGCAAAAGATGCTGTTTTCCCCGTACCTGTCTGTGCACATCCTAATAAATCTCTACCTTCTAATAATGGTGTTATTGACTTTGATTGTATTGGTGTTGCTTTTAAATACCCTTCTTCCTTTAGTGCTTTTTGTATTGGCTTAATTATGTCTAAATCTGTAAATAGCATTTATATCTCCTTTTTGTTTCCTTTTATATTAATCTAAATTGTTTACAAAATAAAAATAGACACTTTCTATGCCATTTAATATCTAAACATAAAAAGTGCTTATCTTTTCTATTATACATCATTCTTTTTAAAATAACGATACATTTATTATTTACTACTTAATAATTTAATTATTTTAGTTTATTTTCTAAGTTCTTTCTTCTATTATCTAATGGATTTAAGTTTATATGATGAACTCTTTCTTCTTCACTAGGTTTCATTATTACATCTTCCATATATACCTTACCATCTGGAATATGTGCTATTACCCTAGGCTGTTTATGACCTTTTGAATATATCCATGTATACTTTTTATTCACTACTCTATCTAAATCTTTAACTGATACTAAAGCCTTTGCTTGTGGCTTTCCATATCTATCTTTTAGTATTATAGCTACTGTTTCATCGTCTATATTTTCATATTCATTTTTTTCTCTTTGGTTAACAATCTCTAAATTAGATTTTCTATTATCTAGTGTATCTCCATTTATATGTCTAATTGGAGCTGATGATTGAGTATTTAATATTACTGATTGAATATTTCTTTTAGTGCTCTTTACTTTTTTATTTTCTCTAGTTGTAGTTATATTTTGAACTAAATAACTATTAAAGTCTTTATGCCACTCAGCAAACCAGACTCCCATCGCTTGTACTTTTTCTAAATCTTCTGTATCTATTTTAGCTATAAGCTCAGAACCATTCTTTTTAAGTATTGTTATGTTAGTAACTGAACCTTGACTCTCATAATTATTTTTTGTTGTTTTGTAATTATTTATGATAATCACCTCTATCTTTAAATTAGTGTTATTTAAGTTTAACAGAATTTGTTGATAAAAGCTAATAAGTTTTATTTTTATATCAATTAATACATACTTAGTATCTTAATATATTTATTTTACTTTTCTTTCTATTTCATCTATGTTTAAATTCGACTATCCTAAATAAAAAAGATATTGACTTAATAATCAATATCTTTTTCGTGTATTTCAATGGCGAATTATTATTTTATTCAAATAGCTATTTTATATTTTTATATTATTCTTAAGCTTAATAAATTTATTAATAATCATTATTAACTATCCTTTTGTATCCACTATATGTAGCTACGAAGTAGATACCATATATTATTAATATTGAGCTTATTGAAATAATATTATTGCTTATCATATCATAGTTTCCAAATACTTTGATAAAATTATTTGCTACTTCTATACCAAATATATTGTGAACTAATGCAAGTCCAATAGGAAGTATAAAGTATAGTAAAACCTGTAAAAATATTGATTTATTTATCATTTCCGTGCTTACGCCAAGCTTTCTAAGTGTCTTATATCTTTCCATACTCTCAGTAGCACCTGCTAATTGGCTAAGGGCTAACACTGCTGCACTAGATATTAAAAACACTATTCCTATATAAAGTCCTACAAACAAGAATATATTTGAAGTTGCCATACTATTTTCAAAACATGATATCTTAGTAGTCCCAAGTATTTTAAGTAAATTCTCTTTTCCATATGTATTATCTATTGCTTTTTCAATATCTTTTGATACCATTTTTTCTGTATCTAATTTATTTCCTTTATAGTTAAGACTTAGATTTTTTTCGTAAATATTCATATCTTTAACTTGATTATCATTAACTATTAAAGTTGTAAAATTCATACTCATCGGAACTGTTTTAATTGATTTAAATTCATATGATTTACTTACTTTAAGTTTATTGTTATTTATTTCAATATCATCATTGTTTTCTATAAAATCTTTTACTGCTTCTTCCATTGATGACATATCAGTAAGTAGTATAACTTCATCTTTTCTTAAGTCGATACCTTTTTTATTTTGCATTTTCATAACTTTATTGTAATCAGATATTTTGATTATAGGTACATTTAAATCACGCATCCCATCTATCTGTTCACGCAAAAACTGGTTATTAGTATTTTTAAACATCTTCTTGAAAGAAATATCACTATTGTATAAATTATACTTTAAAATATCACTCCCATAATCACCTAAGTTTATTCCATGGTCCTTTAGGTATTGATCAATTTCGATATTATCTTTTTCTTCTTTACCTTCTACACTCATCGACATATCAAATGGCGTTTGAAATTCTACTGTATTTTCAAAAGAATTTTTCATACCTATTCCTGTTGACATCATCCCTATTGCTACAAATAACATTAAACATATTATACTTATAGATATATAATGAGTATTTATTTTACTATTAAACTGTCTTAGTGTGAAAGTATTAAGATTTTTTAAATAATAATTTTTGCTACTTTGAATAACTTTTATTAAAAATCCTGCCAATGCTCTAAAAAATAGCACCGTACCTATAATTCCTAAACATATAGACTTTTTAAACTCTGGTACGTTTAAGTCAACTAACGGATTTTCTAGTATAAGTTTGTAAGAATATCCTAAGCAAATTATAGAAAAAATAAATAGTATTACTGATATAGATAAATTTGTTTTTTTAAGCTTTTGATTAGCTTTTGAACCATTTATCAAATCAATCAAATTGTATCTTGATACTACTATAAAATTTAAGACCATAACTACGATAAATATTATTCCAAAATAAAATATTGTTTTTAAGCAAGCTTCTTTAGAGAATACAAATTGATATTTAGTCATACTAGTCTTAAATAGTTTTGCAGTTACTCCTGCTAATCCTTGTGATAAAAATACTCCTATAAAAATCCCTGCTAATAATGACAATATTCCTATTATAATAGTTTCACTAAATAAAATTATCGATATCTTTTTTTTACTAATTCCTAAGGTCATATATATACCAAATTCTTTATTTCGCTTCTTTATCATAAAACTATTTGCATATATTACTAAAAATCCTAAAATAAAAGATACAAATCCTGAAACTACAGATATTATTTGTGAAATTAGATCTACATAATGCTTTTTACTTTCTGATAAATCCATCATTATAGTCTGAGAATCTAATGAGTTAAATACATAAAATACACAAACTCCTAATGCTAGTGTAAGAAAATATATACTATAGGCTCTCATACTTCTTTTTACATTTCTTGAAGATAATTTAAATAACACTGTCACAGTCACCTCCAAGAAGTGTAACCACCTCTAAAATTCTTTTGAAAAATTCTTTTCTACTATCGCTTCCTCTTATAAGCTCATTAAAAATTTTTCCATCTTTTATAAATAATATTCTTTTACAATAACTTGCTGTAAAAGCATCATGAGTAACTATCATTATTGTAGAATTTAAAGTTTCGTTTAAATTTGCTATACTTTCAAGTAATATTCTTGAGGACTTAGAATCTAGAGCTCCTGTTGGTTCATCTGCTAGTATTAAAGATGGATTAGTAATTATCGCCCGTGCCGATGCTACTCTTTGTTTTTGACCTCCTGATATTTCATAAGGAAATTTATTTAGTATATCTGATATATTTAACTTATTTGCTACTTGTTTTACTTCTATATCTATATCTTTTCCTTTGACCCCTATAACTGATAACGCTAAGGATATATTTTCATATACAGATAGCGTGTCTAATAAATTAAAGTCTTGAAATATAAATCCTAGATTCTCTCTTCTAAACTTCTCTATATTTTTTCTAGACAAAGTGGTTATATCTTTATTATCTATCTTTATAGACCCTGTTGTTACTTTATCTATTGTTGCTATACAGTTTAATAGGGTAGTCTTCCCACTTCCGCTTGGCCCCATTATTCCTACAAACTCACCTTTATCAACTTCAAATGATATATTGTTTATTGCTTTTGTTAGATTTTTCTTATTTCCATAGTATTTTTCTATGTTTTTAACTTCTAGTATTGTGTTCATATATTCCTCCCTCTAAAATATATCATTCTGTTAACTTATTTATATTTGAATCTCGACCCCGATAGGGTTTACAATGGTTTCACCACAAAACACATTCCCCCTATAGAAAGGAGTCGAGAAAATTGAAACCTACGGTTAAATGCCCTGAA
>NZ_JAKEDR010000175.1 GCF_023653455.1 Paraclostridium ghonii | reverse complement strand
GAACAAATAATTAAAAATCTTAATAAAATAGTTAATGGAGATATTCATAAATTACTACTTACATGTGAATCTATATAAATAAAAAACAATGTAGTCAGTTGACTACATTGTTTTTTATTTATATTAATCCATCAAGACTTGTGTTTTGTAATAATTTTTTAAGTAAAAACTCTCCTGGTAAAGAGCGTTGACCATATAATGTTTTTGTTGCAGCCATTACTGAACGTATATCGTATTTAGAAGGATATACTGGTGGTATATTTCTATCTATATTAAGCAAACTATATACTCCCATCATTGCAGAACGAATAGAGTATTCAACAGTAAATACACAATCATCAGGTATTTCAACAAATTGACCTAAAAATGCAAAATTTATACTTCCTTGAGGTACAACATCTGGACGATCACCTTTTTTACGAGGCATAAACTGACTAGTAACATATGGCATCATACATGGTATAACATTTATTGTTTTTAAGATTTCAGGAATATCTTTTTCTAATCCTATATGATATAACAGTTCCATTGCTAGTTCTTCACCCGTACAATCACACATTTTCTTCTTAATAAAATCTCCAACATTGTCAGTGAAAAGAGCATAAGCCCATAGAACAATTACATCTTTAGGTTGATTTATAAAATGAGGTTGTCTATTACAAGTTACACTTAATAACCAGCTAGAATCTTTTATAGTTATTATACCACCTGTAACAACTTTGCCTGAATATGGATCTTTGCCAGTTAATTCTTTAAGCTTTTGTATTAATTTAGAATCTTTACATGTTATAGTGAATGATTCCCATTTACTTTTATCTATATTACTACAAAATACCTCTGGATTACCGAAAGAAGAATCTTTCGTAGATATATTTTTCCATAGATTCCAACATCCACCTTCATCTGTATTTAAAATAGGGGCAGTACTCATATTTCCAATAGATGAGTTTTCTGTCATAGATCCATTTGTAATAAAGACTAAATCATTTTCGGTTATATTAATTATTTCTTTATTTTTACATCTTAATAAGTGTATAGCTGTAACTTTCTTACTATCTTCATGTATTTCCATACTTAAATCTGTAACTTGGGTATTAAAATCAAATATTACACCTTTAGATTTTAGCCAGTTTTTTAAAGGAAGTATAAAAGATTCATATTGATTATATTTGCTAAACATAATATTTTTCATAGAATTCATGCCTGGAAGCAAATGTATGAAACGCTCCATATAACGTTTCATTTCTGAAACACTGTGCCAAGTTTCAAATGCGAACATAGAACGCCAGAAATACCACATATTAGTATCAAAAAAAGAAATATCAAAAAATTGTTCAACTGTAGTTGTACCTAGTTCAGCTTCTGTTGCAAGGAAAAGTTTAGCAAGTTGTTTTATATGGGAATCATTTAATCCAAGAGATGAAAAGTCAGCTTTTTCTCCACAGTTATGAAGAAGTCTACAAGTGGATTCATTTGGATCTTTCATATTTAATTCCCTGAATTCTTCTAAAATAGTTTTATTAGGTTCTTCCATAGATGGTATACTAGAAAACAAATCCCAAGTACATTCGTAGTGTTCCTCCATTTCTCTTCCACCACGAATTAAATATCCATTATCAAAGTCTCCAGAGCCATCCATAGCTCCTCCAAGAATATCTGTTTCTTCTAGTATAGTTATATTTTCGCCATTCATATGTCCATCTCTAATTAAATATGCAGCTGCAGCAAGCGAAGCTATACCTCCACCTATTAAGTATGCACTTTTATCTTCAATGCCCTTTGTTTTTAAAGTACTTATATTTTGAAAGTTACCCATTATATTACCCCCATAATTTATTAAATTCCCTTATAATTAAGAGTAGTTATAATTTAAAAGATTATAAATAAACAAATTATACTAAGTGTGAAAAGTTATCACATTTAGTATAATTTGTTCAATTAAATAAAAATATGATGCCAATTTAATGACATCATATTTTAAAAAATAACTATTTTCCTTGACTTTTAGTATCTAATTTTACTCTAAATAGCAACCTTTTTAAAGCACTATACTCAAATGGAATAAGTGGATATAAATAGCTTTTTCCAGTAATTGTTTTGTTTGTTAAAAGAAGTACAAGTGTAATTATTAACCCAGCTACAAATCCCAAAAAGTTAAATGCAGCTGTTAAAAGTAAGAGCAATATCCGAATGATTTTTATAGAGTATCCTAGATCTACACTTGGTTGAGAATAGCTTCCAAGAGCGACGATAGCCATATATAATATAGTATGAGGTATAAACCACCCTGTTTGTACTGCGAAATCCCCTAAAATAAGAGCTCCAATAACCGAGAGAGCCATTCCTAGTGAACCAGGAGTATTGAGTGATGCAAGTTGAAGTGCATCTACTGAAAACTCAAGTATTAAAAATTGAAGAAAAACAGGTACATCGTAAGGATCTTTAGGGAGTATGAACTCGAGCCATACCGGGAGATTAGCTGGATATCTAACTGCTAAAGCGTATAAAGGTGTTAACATCAACGTAGTTACTAATGTAAAATTCCTAATTAGTCTTAAATAATTTCCTATGATTACAGGCTGATAAAAATCATCTACATCTTGTAAAAAATCAAATATACTAGTAGGTAGTATTAGTACATTAGGTGAATTATCTATAATCAACAATATTTTACCTTCTAGGACATGAGCAGCTGCGACATCTGGACGCTCGGTATACCTAGCTTTTGGAAAAGGATTATACCATTTACTTTGAACGAGTGATTCAACTATACTTTGTTCACTCATTACTAATGATTTTACAATTATTTCATCTATCTGCTTTTTTAACTGTTTTAATGTTTTTTTGTCTACTAAACCATCTATATATCCCATTACTACATCAGTTTTAGACCTTTTTCCGACCGTAAACATTTCAAATATAAGATCAGGATCTTTTACTCTTCGTCTAACAAGGGCTGTATTAAAAACTATAGTTTCGACAAATCCATCCCTTGCACCTTTTAGGGATTTTTCCTTTTCAGGTTCTTCTATTCCTCTTGCTGGATATGTTCTAACATCTAAAATTATAGCTTCATCAAAACCATCAATAATTATAGCCATTGGGCCTGAAAGAACTTCTTTAGCTATGTTTTCTAACTTATTTTCTTTGGCTACTTCTATATAAGGAATATATTTATGAATGAAATCTTTTAATTCATGAATGCATTCAAAGTCTTTTTCTGATATTTTGAAAAAACCAGAAAGAATTCTTTCCATTACCTCATCTTTTACAAAACCATCTATAAAAAATAAGTAACAACTTTTTCCGCCTATAATCACCTCTCTTTGAATAACATCGAAGCTTTTATCTAAAGGGAGGTGTTCTTTCATAAGTTCTACATTTCGTTTAATGCTTTTAGTTAGAATCATAAAAACACCCTTTCTAAATTAATAACTAATCTATAATAGTATGTACAAAATATGAAAATTTATTATTTGATATTATATAAATAAAAATAGGGTATACTCTTATAAAATTAAGAATATACCCTATTTATCTATATTAAATATGATAGAGAAAGATATAGTTTATTTATATCTAGTCCTCCCTACAAATATTACTTTTTAAATATTCCAAATGGCTTTCCTACTGGTAAGAATTCTCTTTCAAAGTGTGTATTTAAAACAGCAGCAGCAGAACCATAGAAAGAAACTATAGATAATAATAGTTCTGAGTATCCTGCAAATTGATGAGTTAAATGTTCCATTACTCCAAAAGAAGTAAGAGTTAAACCTATAAATAAGCAATCTATAAGTACGAATATAACAAATAGAACTTTATGAGTTTCCATTGCTCCTATAGTCATGAATAATGTAAATATTAAATATCCTAAGTAAGCAAATCCTAATTGTGTAGTATCAGCAGATGCAGCTAACTCTGGACCAAAAACTCCATTTTGAATTAACCATGTAAATCCAACTGCATACCAGAAAAATGCATATCCACCAAATGCAGTAGCACCAAATGTATTATTGTGTTTAAAATCATTTATAGATGCAAGCAATTGAGCTGTAGCTCCTAAGAATATTGCCCAAGGTATAACTAAAGATACACTTGAAGTTAATCCTAGTTTTTGAGATGATGCAACTAATGTTATCATTGCTAGACCGAAAAGTCCTAAAGCTGAGGGGTCAGCTGTTACAACTTTTACTTTTGTTTCGTTTGCCATTGTAAATCCTCCTATGATGTTAAAATTACTTTATAATTTCAATGCTGTATTTTGTATACATACAATAAAAATACTTATATATATTATCATTTTTTTTGAAATAAGTATATAAAAATTTTCAATAAAAATAAATATGTTTGATTTAATATTAGGGGGGTATATTTAAAATACACTTTAATTATAAAAACTTTAGGAGGATTTTCAAATGGTAAGAGTATGTCCATTTTGTTCAAATGTTGATGTTAATAAAATAAAAGAGATTGTTGGAGACGAAAATGTAAAAACAGGATGTATAGGGCAATGTCGTTCATTTAAAAAGGAAGCGGTAGGATTTATAGATGGCGAACTAGTTATAAAAGAAAATGAAGAACTGTTTTTAAAAGAATTATCTAAATAAAACAGCAAAATGGGCTAGTGATTTAACTGGCTCATTTTTGATATAAAATAATTTGCTTTTATCTACACACTATAGTAAAAATATAATTTAAATGCTAATATAGTATGGAATATATAAGAAAAAAACGGAGGTAAATTTATGAGCACAATGTATTGCCCTAAGTGTATAGTAGAAGTTATGGATTTAATTAGTCATGAAGAAGGTACTGATTTTGAAGTAATAAATGAAGGAAAAGAGAATGAAACTAAAGAAGAGTTTGAGTACTGTGTAGATAGATATAAGTGTCCTACATGTGGTCATGAAGTTGAAGATTACATGGAATACGAAGAAGATGAAGTGTAAGAATAAAAAAGAAAGTGCTTGTCACATGAGTAATTTCAAATTGATATGTGTAAGCGTAAATGTAAAAGAATTCAAGGGGTTATGGCTATGGGTCATAATCCCTTACTTATATTTTCCCATTTTTTAAAAAACCATACCCATACAAGGAAATTCATTCTTTTTTACAAAAATAGTATATATATAATGTAAGTTTTTTCTTCAAAGTAAATACTTAAGTGTGCTAATATTTGACTCCAGTTTATAATCTTTTGAGTCCATTTATCAGATATATTTATTTTATGATTTTAAATTACTGTTGTAGAGATTGAATTTTAATTTTTTTATCTTAAATTCATTATTTATCTTAGAATTTTTGTGTGTAATAAAAGCTTTGTCGCTATAGGTTCATATTTATTTATAAATCTATAAACAAATCTCTAGAAAGTTCTGATTCTTTAGCTATCTGCATTTATTGTAAGCTTACCTAAATATAAAAATCTATATATTAAAAAGTGTCACAAATACTAAAAATGTTTCATATTTTATTATATAGAAGATGATAATCTAATTTATCTTTCATATGATGATAGATTTATTTAATTTAATGAATGCTGAATGTTATTTTAAAATAGTATCAACTTCTAAATAGTTAGAGGAGTTAATCCATCTATATATATTGTACAAATGACTTGTACAATTAGAAAATATTTAAAAGTTATAAAAACAAATAAAAATGTATTTAAATATGGAGGAGAGTATAATATGAATTGTAATGATAGCTGTGGATATGATTGTAATTGTACGTGTGACAATCATATGTGTAATACATTTCCTTGTCAATGGACAATAGGGCCAACAGGACCAACAGGACCAACAGGATACACAGGAGCAATAGGACCAACAGGATACACAGGATACACAGGGTACACAGGACCAACAGGACCAACAGGACCAACAGGATACACAGGATACACAGGATACACAGGATACACAGGATACACAGGATACACAGGATATACGGGATACACAGGTCCTATTGGTCCTGCAACTGTAGCAAATAATGCTTTTCTTCTTGGTAATTACGTAGGATATCTAGATGTAAGTTTAGATGAGCCAGTACCTTTTACTATAAAAAGAATTTATGGAAATGGTATATCATACACTGTGGGTGATACAGATATTTTTTTAGCTCCTAACAGACAATACTATATCTCTATTAGATCTACCATTGCTGTAACTGAAGAAGATGTCGTAAGTGGATATTTTCAATCGGCTTTTCTTAATGATGTGCGTTTGCTATCTTGTGAGCAAAATTTCCCAGCTTCTACTGTTGGAGGAGGTTTTCAATATCAAATGGTTACAGATGGAATAATTGTCACTCCTCCAGGAGATGAATCTGTACTAAATGTTATATATCACGCAGGTATACCAGCGGCGACAGTACGTGTAGATAGTATATTTGCAACGATTATTGAGTTACAACAATTTTAGAAAATAGTATATTACAAGCATACTCTTTAGTTAAGGTATTTTAAAACCCTAAGTGTAAAAAAATTATTCTTGTGAGTAATGA
The DNA here is from genome assembly GCF_023653455.1 of Paraclostridium ghonii. Classification (GTDB taxonomy): domain Bacteria; phylum Bacillota; class Clostridia; order Peptostreptococcales; family Peptostreptococcaceae; genus Paraclostridium; species Paraclostridium ghonii. Next base: position 840 of record NZ_JAKEDR010000175.1, on the reverse strand, counting down.
TAGATTCACATTTAATGGCTGAAGACTTACAATAGTTTGTCAAATATGGCGAGGGTTGAGAGAAGTTAAACCTTATAATTAAGTTGTATATAATATAGATTTTATATTGAACCTCAATTGTTAGTCTAAAAAACTAACAGTTGAGGTATTTTTTAGGAGTGTAGATAGATTTGTACAAAAATAAGTTTACTTAAACTTTTTATTATTCGATATTATAGAAATTTATTTTCAACATAAAATCTAGTTTTTGAATCCCAGTACAATTAGTTATTTTTTTTATTGGAATAAATATTCTTTGTGTAAAATCCAAGTATTATTTTCCCATTTAAAAATCGATATATTATCAAAATAACAATCAAAATTACATGGTATAGGCTGTACGTAACCATAAATATCTTTGAAAATTTTTTGTATTTTTTTTGATGCTATAGTTATATGAAAAATTTTGTTTTTTCCATCGTGATTATTAAATTTTATGTAATTTAAATTCTCTAATTGATTTATTAGGTTATCATGGATATTTTTTCCTTGTTTACTCATTAATACTTTCATATAAATAACTCTATCATCAAAATGATCATATCCATGTACTTTATATTTAGAGATAGGATTTAAATTACAAAATCTTTCTAAGATATTATTTAGTTTTGATATATCATCACTTTCAAATGGAGCTTTTATTGTAAAATGTGCGGGAAGTTTTGAAGATTTTGCTCCGAATTTATCAAACACTTCTTTTCTAATATTATTATTAAAAATGCCTGCATTTCCTTTAGTTACTGATACAATTACATATCTCATAAAGTTGTCTCCTAATTAAAGTTAATTACACTATAAGTA
>NZ_JAKEDR010000174.1 GCF_023653455.1 Paraclostridium ghonii | reverse complement strand
GCTATAATACAATTTGAGGATAATGAGATTAAAATATTAGATGCAACTATATATTTGTTATGAATAAACCAGTTATATCAAGTTATACAAATCAGAAGTCAACTAAATAGATATTAAACAATGATTTAGTAAATAAAACTGATGCTGCTAAAAATAATAATATTATTTATATATTCATTCTTGGTATTTTTTTATTACATATACTTAAGTTGGGTATATAATAGTATAGACAAGGAGGTATGGTATGTTAAAAGAATTTATAAAATATTATAAACCATATAAAAAATTATTCATACTTGATTTATTAGCTGCATTTACAGTAGCTTTATGTGATCTAGTTTATCCTATGATAACTAGAAATATAATGAATGAAGTTGTACCAAATAAAGATTTAAGGATGTTAATAGTGTTTTCGATTACATTACTATTAATATTTATATTAAAAGCAGGATTAAACTACTTTATGCAGTATTGGGGACATGTTGTAGGAGTTAGAATGCAAGCAGATATGAGAAGCTATGTTTTCACTCATCTACAAAAACTTCCTAACTCATATTTTAATGATAATAAATCTGGAGTTATAATGTCTAGAATTATAAATGACCTTATGGAAGTTTCTGAATTAGCACATCATGGACCAGAGGATTTATTTATATCATTAGTAATGTTAATAGGTTCATTTTTTATTTTACTTAGAATAAATGTACCTCTTACTTTAATTATTTTCTCAATATTACCATTTATAATTTTATATGCTGTAACACAAAGAAAAAGAATGTCAAAAGCATTTATGGAAACTAGAGTAAAAACAGGTGATGTAAATGCAACTTTAGAAAATAGTATAGCAGGTATGAGAGTAACTAAGTCATTTTGTACAGAAAAAGAAGAACTAGAAAAGTTTGATGAATCTAATAATATATTTAAGTATGCTAGAGAAGGTGCTTATAAAGTTATGGCACAGTATTTCTCTGGAATGTTTTTACTTATAGATTTTTTAAATTTAGTTGTATTAATAGTTGGTGGTTATTTTGCGTATATGAATTACATAAACTTAGGAGATTTTGCAGCGTATCTTCTGTATGTAAATATGTTTATACAACCTATTAGAAAATTAATAAACTTTACAGAACAGTATCAAAATGGGATGACTGGATTTGAAAGATTTTCAGAAATTATAAATGAAGAAACAGAAAAAGAAGTAGAAAATCCTATAGATCTTAAAAATGTTAAAGGAAATATAGAAATAGAAAATGTATCATTTACTTATGAAGATGATAATGAAGTATTTAAAAATTTAAGTCTATCAGTGGAAGCTGGAAAAACAGTAGCATTAGTTGGGCCATCTGGGGGAGGTAAGACTACTTTATGTAATCTTATACCAAGATTCTTTGATTTTGAAGAAGGCGATATAAAAATAGATGGGATTAGCGTTAAAGATGTAAGTTTAAATTCTCTTAGAAAAAATATAGGTGTAGTAGCACAAGATGTATTTTTATTTACAGGAACTATAAAGGAAAATATAATAATAGGAAAATCAGGAGCAACTGACAAGGAAGTTATAGAAGCATGTAAAAAAGCAAGAATTCATGATTTTATAATGACATTACCTAAAGGATATGATACTTATGTAGGAGAAAGAGGAATCAAACTTTCAGGAGGACAAAAACAAAGAATATCTATAGCAAGAATATTCCTTAAAAATCCACCTATAATGATTCTAGATGAAGCTACATCAGCGCTTGACAATGTTACTGAACAAGAAATACAAAAATCTTTAGAAGAATTAGGAAAAGATAGAACAAACTTAGTTGTAGCACATAGATTATCAACTATAAAAAATGCAGATGAGATAATAGTTTTAACTCAAAAAGGAATAGAAGAAAGAGGAAATCATCAAGAATTAATTGAAAAGGGTGGTGTATACTCAAACCTTCATAGAAAGTAAATAATAACGAGGTATAAGATAAGTATGAAAAATATTTATTTTATACCTTTTTTTATACATAGATTAAAGATTAAAAACATATATGCATATAAAGTAGTATTAGTTTATTTTAAGGAGGGCATGATTAATGGAAGATTCTATATATCCTCAAATGAAAATAATCGAAACAGACAAATATATATTAAGACCTATATGTATAGAAGATGCAATGAGTATGTTTGAATACTATAGTCAGGACAAGGTAGTAAAATATCTTCCCATAAAAGCTCATAAATCAATAGCTGAAACAAAAAGATTTATAAGAAATTACTTTATAGGTAGCTATAAGAAAGGGAATGTAAATCATTGGGCTATAGTAGATAAAAAAAATAAAAAGTTAATAGGAAATATAGGGCTTAACAATGTTTCTAGGAAAGATAAAGAAGCTGAAATTGGTATATGTATAAATCCTCTGTATTGGGGAGGTGATATAGCCACAGAATTAACTAGGTATTCTTTAATGTATGGATTTAAAGTTTTAAATTTAGAAAAGCTTACAGCTACTACGTATGAAGAAAATCCAAGAACTAAAAAGTCTTTAGAAAGTCTAGGGTTTAAATATGTAAAAACATATGATAAAAAAATAAAAAATTCAAATAAGACAAAGGTTATAAAGTGTGATATATATGAGTTATATAGAAAAGGTTATATATTATCAAGATATTTAGATTAATTATATTTTAATAATCCCAAAAAGTATGAATTTAATTCATACTTTTTTTGATTATTAATAATTAAAAATATATACTTGCTGTGAATACGAATGGGCTATAATTAACATGTACTGGAATGATTTGTCATTCATATGGAATTCATATTTATAATGTAAAGTTTAATTGAAAAATAAATTTTAGGAGGTACTTTAAAAATCATGGATAAAGAAAAGAAACATATAAATAAAAAAGTATGGATAATTGCAGGAATCTTAGTGATTGGAGTAGGGGCAGCAGGTTTTTATGTGGGAAAAGGAAAAGGAAGAGATTTACCAGCTACTAGTAGGCACTATAGTGATAATAAGCTTATTGCAACTGTTGGAGATACAAAAATAACAGAAAAAGAATTAAAGAATGTAATGGAACCTTTATTTTATATGAATGGAAAAGATAAAATGACTGATGAACAGATAGATTATTATGAACAAAATGCGATAGATCATATAGTAACGACAGAAATGTTATATAAAGATGCTACTAAGAATAACTTTAAACTTGATGATAAAGTAATAGATGAGCAATACAACACGTATATGGCTACTATGTCTAAAACATTTAGACTAGATGAAGATGAATATTTAAAACAATTTGGACTTACTAAAGAAGAAATGAGAAAAGCTATAGAAAAAGAAGCTGTAGCAGCGAAATATATAGAAGAAAAAAGTCAAGTAAGTGATAAAGAAGTTGAGGAATATTACAACAAAAACAAAAAAGATTTTAAACAAATAAGTGCATCCCATATACTAATAAAAAATACTGATGAAAATGGAGCGAAATTGGATGAATCTAAGTTAAAAGAAAATAAAAAGTTAGCAGAAGATATACTTAAAAAGGCATTAGAAGGAGAAGATTTTGCCCAATTAGCTAAAAAGCACTCTGAAGATGGAAGCGCTGAAAAAGGAGGAGATTTAGGCTATTTTGGAAAAGGAGATATGGTGTCTGAATTTGAAAAAGCTGCATTTAGCTTAAATAATAGTCAAGTATATACAGAGGTAGTTGAAACTCAATATGGATATCATATAATAAAGAAAACAGGTGAAAAAGAAATGGCCTTTGATGAGGCAAAAGATAAATTAAAAGAGGATTTAGTATTAAACAAGCAAAATGATTTAATTGATAAGTTAACAAAAGAATATGAAGTAGAAGTTAAAAAATAAATTTTTTAAAATGTATCTTCCTGTATCACTATGATTTATAAATGTGATAAAATTATAGTAAGCATATACAGGGGGGCGATTTAAATGATAAAAAGACCACAGGAGTTAACTGAAAACAAAGTTAAAAACCTAAGGGATGGTAGAGGAATTACTACTATGTATCATTTGATTGAAGGAAAAGAGCTGAAAAATAAAGCTAAGTTAATTTCAAGATTAGTTTTAGAACCAGGAGCATCTATAGGAGTCCATGAGCATACAAATGATTTTGAGGTATATTATATAATTAAAGGTGAAGGTAGAGTTTTAGATGGTGGATTTATGCAACCTATTGGATCAGGAGATGTTGTTTACACTACAGATGGACAATCTCATTATCTAGAAAATACTGGAGATGAAGAATTAGAATTAATAGCAATAGTTATAAATGATTAAGAAGATGGGATTACCCATCTTTTTTTGTATGCAATTATAAAAATATGGTAAAAGTTACAAAATTTTAACTATTTGTGTTTAATATAAAAATAACTGGTCGTATATTAAATATAAATCTAAAAATTAATTTAAATAAGGGGGGAGATTTGTTGAATAAAAAAATAACAATGGCGACATTAGCGCTTATGCCATTTACAGCTACAAATGTATTTGCATCTAATCAAGAAGGTATAGTAACAGCAACATCGTTAAATGTAAGAAGTGAGCCATCGACAGGAAGTCCTATGCTTTTTTCTCTTAAGAAAAATGAAAAAGTAACTATACTGGAAAGCAAAGATGGATGGCATAAAATAAAAGCAGTAAACGGAAATGTTGGTTGGGCTTCTAGTGACTATATAAAAATTAACAGTGATGAAACGAACCAATCAGGATTAAAAAAAACCGTTACAGCTGATACGCTTAACGTTAGAAGTGGGGCATCAACAAGCTATAGAGTAATAGTTAAAATAAAAAAAGGAACTGAAGTAGAGGTAATATCAGAAAGTAATGGATGGGCAAAGATTAAATACGATGGAAGAATAGGATATGTTTCAAGTGAATTCTTATCAAATGAAAATAAGGCAAATTCAAGTAGGAAATCAAATGAAAATATCAATACATATGAAAGTAAAACAGTGAATAAAACTAAAATAGTAACAGTAACATCACTAAATGTAAGAAGTGGACCATCAACAAGTAACAGTGTAATAGGATCATTAAAGCAAAATGAAAAAATAGAAGTAATATCAGAAAGTAATGGATGGTCAAAAATTAAATATAATGGAAGAGATGGGTATGTATCAAGTTCATATTTAAAAGATTATAGCGGAGGAAGTACAAATCCGACTCCAACGCCAGCACCAAGTAAGACCAAAGTAGTAACAGCAACATCACTAAATGTAAGAAGTGGGGCATCAACAAATAGTAGTGTAATAGGATCATTAAAGCAAAATGAAAAGGTAGAAGTAATATCAGAAAGTAATGGATGGTCAAAAATTAAATATAATGGAAGAGAAGGATATGTATCAAGTTCATATTTAAAAGATTATAGCGGGGGAAGTACAAATCCAAGTCCAACACCAACACCAAGTAAGACCAAAGTAGTAACAGCAACATCACTAAATGTAAGAAGTGGGGCATCAACAAATAGTAGTGTAATAGGATCATTAAAGCAAAATGAAAAAGTAGAAGTAATATCAGAAAGTAATGGATGGTCAAAAATTAAATATAATGGAAAAGAAGGATATGTATCAAGTTCATATTTAAAAGATTATAGTGATGGAGGAAATCAAAATATAAAGCCACCAGCAAGTAAGAGTAAGGTAGTAACAGTAACATCACTAAATGTAAGAAGTGGGCCATCAACAAGTAACAGCATAATAGGATCATTAAAGCAGAATGAAACAGTAGAGGTAATATCAGAAAGTAATGGGTGGTCAAAAATTAAATATAATGGAAAAGAAGGATATGTATCAAGTTCATATTTAAAAGATTATAGTGGTGGAAGCACAGGTGGAGGAGGTAGTTCGGCTATTGTAGGTGGAGCTACTGTCAACAATAAACCTGTAAGCTATACATTAACTCAACATGTTAATCAACAAGCAAGCAAAGGAAATGGAAATGTGATATCTTCACGTGGATTTGCACAAGCAAGTAAATCGGAAATAGAACACTATATAAACCCAAGTAATTTCACAGGTAGTAAAAGTAGTATGTTACAATTTTTAAGATTAGATAGATACAGTACTGGAATAACTGCAAGTGAATTAAATGGGTATTTAAATAGTTTAAGTCCTGCTTCAGGTGGAACTAAAGTTTTTTATAATCAAGGGCAAGCTTTTATAAATGCAGCTAAAAATTATAATATAGATGTAGTATATTTAGTAGGGCACTGTATGCTTGAAACTGGATATGGGAAATCTACTCTTGCACAAGGTCAGGTTTTAAAATCATACCAAGGAAAGCCACTACCACAACCTGTTAAGGTTTACAATTTCTTTGGAATAGGCGCATTTGATGGTACTGCAAACTTATCAGGAGCCGAAGCTGCATATAAAAATGGATGGACAAGTGTTGAAAAAACTATAGATGGATCTGCTAAATGGCTAGCTTCAAATTATGTACATAATGGTAAATATGGACAAAATACTTTATATAAAATGAGATGGAGTTATGATTACTTATGGCATCAATATGCTACAGATGTAAATTGGGCAAATGCTATATCAGGAGTAATGAATAAATTAGTAGGTATGTATGATAATCCTAGTAATTTAGTATATGAATTACCAGTTCACAAAAAGTAAAAAAATGAGGATTTTTTATCCTCATTTTTTTATACAACTCTTTTGTATTTTAGAAAAACATCTATGTTATTTTCGCTTATAATGTTTTTAATATTGCCAAAGTTATAAGTAGCTAAGGCATACTCCCTCATGTTATCAAAAATAAACTGTTCATTCTTATCTTGAAAGTCTATAAGTTTATAAGCTATAGACCAAGCTACAGATTCTCTATTTATAAGATTTTTCTTTAAATCTATAATACACTCTTCTAAATCTACTGGTAGGCTTTTCTTATGAAGGTTTTCTATATCTATGTCTATGTCATATTCAATAAGTTTATTTATAAATGTTTTAATCAACTTACTATACTCAACTCTACTAGCATCTATGCTTGAATCTAGTATATGACCAACCTCATGATATATAACAAATTTAGCAATAGAAAAAATATTTTTATTAGATATATTTAAAAAAATATTTTTGGAGTGTAGAAATGAAAAAAAATTATAACAAAAAGATACGAATCCATGCTTTGAAACAAGTATAATTCTCAATCTAGGCAGAGTGCATATAGGTATGAATTTTTTCTTAAAATATAGCATATATAATTTCTTATTAACATTTACACTTTTTACAATTTCTTTTATTATTTTCTTTTCACCTAACTCTTCATAAGAAAGTAAAATCTTATTGACTAAAATATTATCAACATTATCCATGTATTCACCACCTTAAGTATGTCATATAAC
>NZ_JAKEDR010000173.1 GCF_023653455.1 Paraclostridium ghonii | reverse complement strand
ATTTTTAATTATATCTATTATAGTATGTATACTAGCAGTTATGACAAGTAATAGAGAGTTTAAAAATATGAGTATTATTGAAGGCGTAAAAGCTAACGATTAATTATTATATAAATATATATTAGGGGGCTAAATTATGAAAACTTTAAAAACTATAGGTTTAAAAAAAATATATGGAAAAGGTGATAGTGAAGTTAGGGCAATTGATGGAATAACTTTGGAAATACAACCTCATAAGTTTACAGCTATAATTGGGCAAAGTGGTTCAGGAAAAAGTACTTTGCTACACTGTATGGCAGGTCTTGATAAACCGACTTCAGGCAAAGTATTTATGGATGATTTAGATTTATATACTTTAAATGATGATAAACTGTCAAAGATAAGAAGAGAAGAATTTGGATTTATATTTCAAAGTTATAATCTAATACCAGTTATAAATATTTATGACAATATAGTTCTTCCTGTTTCACTTAGCGGGGGAAAAGTAGATAAAGTGTACATAGAAGATTTAATAATTAAATTAGGATTAAAATCTCAAGTCAAGAAATTTCCTAATGAATTATCAGGAGGACAACAACAGAGAGTAGCAATTGCTAGAGCACTTGCAAATAAACCTTCAATTATATTTGCAGATGAACCCACTGGAAATTTAGATAGTAAAACAACTAAAGAAGTAATGGATATATTAAAAATTTGCGTTGATGAGTATAAGCAAACATTAGTTATGATAACTCATAATGATGAGATAGCTAAGAGTGCCCAAAATATTATAACTATAAGTGACGGTAAAATTATACCTAAGTCACACAAAACTAAAATACGTGAAAATCCTTCAACTTAAATATATATATACTATTGAATTGAAATACTGACAGTTGGGTCGATTAACCTACTAGTTGGGGCATATATATTGATACTAAAAAATAAGGATGTTATCTTTTAATAGAAAAAGATAAGTCCTTATTTTTTTATTAGAAGAACTATAAAGTATAGAAATACAAGAGGCAATTAATTAATACCTGAGAGTTATAAATACAATGGAGGAAAAGTGTATGAAAGTAAAAAAATTTATACTAGCTATAGTAGTAGCTATAAGTGTAAGTTTGGGTTTAATGGGAGTAGGTGCATCTTATAAAGCTGATACATATAAAAAAACTTATACAACACAAGAAGTGTTTAAAATAAAGAAAGATTTTTCAAAGAAGATTTCAAAATCTATAAAAGATAGTGGCTTTAGGGTTGTTGAGTCAGCACAAGATGGCAGTTTCGTATTATCTTTAGGCAATTTAGAATACTCTAAAGAGCAACCTAAGCAAGTTTTAAATTATTCTATGAAGCCAGATGATAAAAAAACTAAGGAAATACTAGAGATTCAATGTGTTAGAGAATACAGCAATGATGAAAAATTAGCTGAAAGTGATAAATTTGTTAAAGCTATTTATAAGATATTTAAGTCATTAACAGATACTGAATTAGCTGAGAAAGAATTTTTTAATGAAGTTGAAAAAACATTTAATAAAGGTGAGGGTAATGTAGAACTTCGTAATATGGGTGGGACACGTGTTTTAGTAAATAAAGTGAATAAGTCAACTAAGACTTTAGAACTAAGACTTAACGATGAATTTATATTAAAATAAGGAGATTTATATGAAAAAATATTTAGCTATTTTATTAGTGTTACTTATAGGATTTACAGGATTTTTTGTATACGATAATTACTTTAAACCTTGGAAGGAGGCTGAAAAACATATTAATAAATACATGGAAGAGCAGGGAGTTTCAAAAGATGATGTAAGTAAAATTACAAAAGAAAAAGCAAAAATAGCAAGTTACGAGGGCATCCTTTATAAGGTATCTTATAAAGACGATCCTCAACATGAATACCGATATTTCTATAGCGATGATTATTATGCTTTATACATAAACCACGTTTTATTACAAATATATGATTTAAGTGATGGTCATGAACTGACGGATGTTAAGGAACTTAAAAATTTAAAATATCCGCCAATTTACTTAGATAAATAAGCTATAAACAAGGAGGGGGATTTTATGGGAATATATTTTAAAATGTCACTATCATATCTAAGGAAAAATAAACTTAGAACTTCACTTTTGATATTAGGAGTTGTATTAGGTGTAGTCTTGATATTTGGCTTGAATGTTATGAAAGATTCTCAAAATAAAAATGATTTAAACGCAGTAGAAAAACTTTATGGGGGGTATCATGTAGAATGCACTGATTTAAACTTAGCTAGTGTTGAAAAGTTAAAAAATGATGAGAATGTATCAGAAATTACTACAGTACAAAATTTAGGGAGTGTTGTAGACAAAAAAGGAAATTCTGTTTTGCTAAAATCAGCAGACGAAGATTACTTAGCAGGTAAGTCCAGTAAATTGATAAAAGGTAGACTTCCTGAGAATAACAATGAAATAGTAATGGAAAAAAAGGCTCTAGAAGCAATGAATATACCTGATACATTAAATTCTACTATAAATCTTACAGTAAAAAAGGAATATAAAGACTCAGAAGGAAATAATCAAATTTATACTGTAGACAAAGAATTTAAACTTGTAGGAGTTATACAAAAACCAAAGGGATATTATGAATATGCTTATGAACCTGAAGCATTTACTTACGGAAATGATGAAAATAATAACATAATACCACCAGATACAGTTACTTATAATAGTATATTAAGTTTAAAGAGTGGCTGGAATAATATTAAGGGAGAATCTGAACACCTTATGATAAAAAATGATATAGGAAGATATAATTCCTTACCAAATTCACCCCTTATGATAAAAACAATGGCTATAGAAGCAAATATGGCGGCAGATGCTTTTAAAACAGAAATTTTACTTATAATTACAGCATCAATTTTCATATTTAATATTTTTAATATCACATTAAATGAAACAATAAAAGAAATGGGATTACTTAGATTAATAGGTTCAAGTAAGAAAAATGTTAGATGCATAATAATATACCAAGCATTAATCATAATGGTTGTAGGTATAATTTTGGGATTAATATTAGGTTTGATATTCTCATATATAGGAATTAATAGCCATAATATACAACTATATAAAGAGGCTGGTATTGAGTCAAAATTATATGTAAGTAATGTAAATACTATAAAAGCTATAACAATAGGTGTATTTTCTGTAGTTATTTCTTGTATAATACCTACTTGGAAGATAGGTAATATATCACCTATTGAAGCTACAAAGAAAACAGATAAGGTTAAAAGATATAGAGAAAGTCATAGGTTAAATAAACTTTTAAGTAAAATATTTGGATTTTATGGATTTATGGGTCTTAAAAATATTGGAAGGAATAAAACTAGAGCGTTTATATCCATGATATCAATTGCACTAGGAGGATATATATTTATAACTACATTTTCAAGTATGCAAGACGAGGTAACAGGTAAAATTGAAGATATATACAATAAATATGATATAACAATGGAATTTTTTGGAGCAGGTGTAGATGCAAGTAATTTAAAATATGCAGATAGTGATGTAAATAAAATAGAAAATATAGATGGTGTAAAAAGTATAAATAAGGTACAAGTAGAAAGTAGCATCTTTAGTTTTAACAAGAATGAGATAAATGAAGAGTTTACAAAGTATAATGGAATACAAGAAAATGATACAATGGAATATGAAATGAATTTAAAATTCTATGAAGATGATTATATAAATAAAACATTAACAAATTTCGTACAAGAGGGAAGTTTAGATGATATCGGAAAAGTGACAAATGGTTATCCAAATGTAGCAGTATATAATTATTATTATGATGAAATTGATGATCATACATATGAAAATGTTTTTAAAAATGTAAAGGTAGGGGATATAATAACAATAAAAGTTCCTATTACAGAAAATGGAAAAACTGTATATAAAGAAAGTAAAGTAAGAGTATGTGCGACCTTAAATCCTGACTGGGCATTTAAAGGAGATGGTGGTCCTGGTCGTAAGTTTGAGGTTAGTACATCTAACATTCATGCTAAATACCTTACTGGTGAACAAAAATACAATAAGTTAGGCATAAACTTAGAAGACCCCTATGATAAAACTGTAAATAAAAAAGTAGAAAAAATTTCTAGCAGTATATCTTTATCTAAATTTGACAGTAGATTGACTTTTAAAGAGGAGGGAGAGGTAGCTCATGAAAATTATATTAAATCACAGATATCAATAATAATATTGGTTTTAATAATAGCAGGAGTTAATATTTTCTGCACAATAAGAACTAGTCTACTTATGAGAAGAAAAGAAATCTCAACACTTAGAGCAATAGGATTGAGTGTAAGAAATATGAAGAAAATGGTTATTTATGAAGCATTGGCATATACCGTATTAAGTTTTATAATTGCCTTAATTCCATCTATGATAAACTTAATTTGGTTTGTAAATAGGAATAATACTGATTATAAAAACTTTGGAATAGAGCATTTTATGTCTTTTACATTCCCAGTTAAAGAATCAATAATATTTTTTATTATATCAGTGACTGTATGTTTAATCGCAGTAGCTACAAGCAGTAGAGATTTGAAAAAGATGAGTATTATTGAGGGAATAAAAGCCAACGATTAATTCGAAAAGGTATAAATCTCCTTGTAGGATTATCATTTAGAAAATAAGAAAAACATAAGAAAGGGTTATGGAATATATCCATAACCCCTTAAAATCATCATTTTTAAAATTGAATTTATGCTAGGAAATATACAAAAATATATTAAATATTATGAAGACTCAATTCACTAGCCACATCATCTAGCATATGATTTGTTATACACTCAGCAACAGAATCAACTACATAGCTAACATGGCATTTTAATTTATCATCACAATGTGTAAAAGTAAATGAGTTTTCAGTTATTTTAAACATAGAAACATCATTAAAAGAATCTCCAATTGTATAAATATCTTCAGGAGATATATTTTCTTTATCACACACAAATTTTACTGCATTTCCTTTTGAACAACCAATAGGCACAACATCTATATATTTTGTATTTCTAAAGGCTATACAATTTTCACGATATTCGGTATTGATTTTTGAGCAAATCAAATCTATTTCATTTTCTTTAATATTTTCAAAACACAATGAAATTAAAGATAAATTCTCATTTTTTATCTCATCTAATGAATCTATAATCTTTTTACCACCGTAAGGCAAGTTATGCGCAGTACTACCTAGTGCATATGTTGTATATCCCGTTTCTATAGATATTTGAGGATATATGGAATCTAAAGAATTAATAATTTTTTTTACTGTAGAAAATGGAATAAATTTATGGTTTATAACGTTACCATTAGAGTCCATTATTAATGCACCGTTTAATAAAATACTATAATCAACATTTAGATTATAATTTTCAATTAATGGTTTTACACCATTATAAGGCCTTCCTGTTGATATAATAAGTAAGTTTTGATTTTCTTTTAATTTTATTAATGCATTTTGATTATGAATAGATATTTTATTATCATTCAGTAATGTACCATCTAAGTCTGTTGCTAAAGCTTTTATCAAACCAATACCTCCTAAAAAATGTAAATAATATAAAACTACATATATCCATTTAATTTAATATATAACTTAATAATTATTATAAATATTAAAAGAAGTTATTGCTATACAATTATTGTTTTACTTATTTGTATTTGGTATAGTAAATATGGAATATGGTTTAATTTGGTAAATTAATAAGACATTATAAGGGGGCAAATATGATTGAGATAGTGATTTGTGAAGATGAAAAAGAAACACAACTCTTAATAGAAGACTACATTGATAATATATTAACTAATGTAAATGTAGAATATGAAATAAAAAAATATAGTTCTGGAGAAGAGTTACTGGAAGAAAGCTTAACAGATATAGATATATTACTTCTTGATATACAAATGGAGCAAATAAATGGAATGGATACTGCAAGAAAGATTAGAGAAGTAGATAATAAAATGGAGATAATATTTATAACTTCTTTAATAGATTATGTGCAAGAAGGATATGAAGTCAGGGCTTATAGGTATTTGTTAAAACCTATAGAATCAGAAGAATTAAGAAAACATATATTAACTTGTATTAAAGATATTGAAATAAATAAAAACAACCATATTTTAATAAAGAATAAATCTAATACATACAAGATTGACTCAAATGAAATAAAGTATGTAGAAGTTCAAAAAAAGGATATGATAATACATACAATAAATAAGAACTTTGATGTTAGGTATAGTCTAGAAAAAATAGAAAAAGACGTAAACCTAGACAAATTTGTAAGATGTCATAAAAGCTTTCTAGTTAATTTAAGTTATGTAGAAAATATAAAGCCAAATACTTTAGTATTAGAAAGTGGAGAAGAAGTACCTGTTAGTAGATATAGATATAAAGATGTTAAGGAGAGGTTTTTTAAATTTCTTGGTGATACAATATGCTAAAATTTATGTCTGAGTTATCATTAGTTTTATCAATATGCACACCTTTTATTATAATGAAAGGAATATTAACTTATAAAAGAGAAGGTAAAAAAAATAAAGAAATTATATTTTATATTTTATTATTATTAATTTATATTATATATCGTATAACTAGGGGATTTAATGTAGAGGAAAATTATCCAAATAATATAGATTATTTGGTTGATGCTATAGCATTTATTGTCTGGGGAATATATTATAATTATTTTTATAAAATAGGATACGTTAAATACATAATTTACTTTTACTTGTTTAATGTATATTACGACTTGATCAATAACGTTGTATATAGAATTTTATTTATTGTAGTTACAGGGGACTCTATTTCGTCAGAAGGAGCTCTTTTAGTATCTAATTTTGAAGATGTAAAAATAAGGATATATAGCTATATATTAATAATAGTTACTTATGTTATATTTACATATGTTAATAA
Source organism: Paraclostridium ghonii (assembly GCF_023653455.1). Taxonomy (GTDB): domain Bacteria; phylum Bacillota; class Clostridia; order Peptostreptococcales; family Peptostreptococcaceae; genus Paraclostridium; species Paraclostridium ghonii. The sequence continues at coordinate 451 of NZ_JAKEDR010000173.1, read as the reverse complement.
TAATTTAAATCTATTTAATAGTGAAAAGAGAAATTATACATACTTGATTATCGCTTTAATGGCTAATACTATCAATATAATTGGAAGATATACACTAGGAGTTTATAATATAGGTGATTATTATAACCTAAATAAGATGTTATTTAAATGGAGGATGTCGGTACCAGCATTACGGGATGAATGGCCTTATTTTGATCAGCTTGTAATTCCAAAGCTAGTATTGGCTAGTAGTATTGTTATCATATTATTATTTAGACAAATAGTAAAAGAGAATAAATTAAAATCTCAGAATGAGTTAATAAAAAATAAATTAGATATGCAATATGCTCGTTACTTAAGCATTCAAGAATCACATATGAAAGTTAGAAAGCTTTATCATGATATAAATAATCATATTTGTTGTATAGACAATCTTAAAAACAATAGCAAAGAAATTAATGAGTATTTAAAT
>NZ_JAKEDR010000172.1 GCF_023653455.1 Paraclostridium ghonii | reverse complement strand
ATCTAAACAACCATCTGTGATTCTAAATGCAAAATATTTACCCATACTAAATACCACCTTTCAATAACATAAAATCTATTGCGTCTTGTGTAGTAGATAATCTAGCTTTTAACTCTTTATTTTCAACATTTATTCGATCCATTTCTTCTACTATTGGAGCAAATACATAAGGACAGTTCTTCGCTAGATAATCAATTGCTTGTTCTAAATTCATATTGTTACCTCCTTTCAAGGACATAAAAATAACACCTAATTGTTAGGTGATTCTAGTTTATTTAATCTTAATTTTGTATCTAATGTATTAAGTGCTACTGTAAAGTTAGCTACATTAGTTTTATATACTTGATCTTGTAATTGTCTAACTTGACTTGATAAATTCCTTACAAAGTTAGGCAAATAGGAAGTTATCTTCCAACTTACATAAGGTGCTACAACTCCGCCATCTATTGAAATCATAGTTTCATGCTCAAATGATTCTAGGTCTAATGGATTAACTTCAAATATTTGTTCTTCTGCCAATTGATATATAAATGTGTAAGGATTCGCTTTTAAATAACTATCTAAAGTCTCTAAAGAATTAGCTTTATTGATATCGATACCTATAACAAACGCATAAGTACCTATCGTAAAAAACTCTTCGTCAATAGTGGTAACAAGTGAATGTTTAAGCTTATCACATATACATATTTTTGTTCCTTTTCTAGCATTAGGTAATAACGAGTCCCCAACATTCCAAAATTGAACAGTTTTAGTAAAACCATTTGGTTTTGAAAGGGTAAAACCTTTACTGCTGTTTATTATTGTTTTGCCTGTTCTAACGTGTAAATAATGTTTATTATCACTATGTTTTTCAATCGTATCACAGTTAGTTAAATCAATTCCTCTAAGTTCTTTTACAGGTTTCCATTGTTCATCTGTATCTTTAAATAAAATTGGTTTTTTATCTTGTTTATGTGGTATATATAGTTTTGCTATACTACCAAAATTAACCATAATATTTTTAGGATATACTACATTTGATTGATTAGTTATATAAAAAACTAAATAACCACTATCGTTAACAGTGATAGTATCAACCCCAACTTTCAGTGGAGAATCTCCAGGCTTAGGATTATCTTTAAAATAACCAACACTATTTCTATTAGCGCCCTCGCATTTACAATAATAAGTCCCACCACTAGGTATTTTTATAATTGCAGATAATGTATTTACAGCATTTTCTCTATAAATATTTGTGCCACCTTCTAAATGTGCAACTCTTAACTCTCCATCAAATAAATTACTATTAGTACTTAAAACTTCTATTTTATCACCATTTCCAACCGATGCTATTCCTTCAAAGTAGCTAGGTGGGTTTTGGGTGTGGTCACCCTCTATAATAACTATTTGTAATTCAATTTTTAACCCTGTTGACATTCCAACATCATCTATATAACTTCTAATTCCTAAAATATCAGAATTACTTAAATCTAATAATGTTGTCATTTTAGTTATAAACGTTCCTGTCTGACCCGCTTGAATTGTGAAGAATTTATTAAAAGCACTTTCCTTTCCTTCACTTTCAATTTTAATAGAACCATTAGTTATTTCATTTTTTATGACATTAACTATAAATGTATATTCTTTATTAGGTTTTAGTAGTTGTTTGTTTTTACACATAAAATTATAAAATCTATTATTATTAGTTGTTAATTTAACTGATTGAGTTAAACTATCAAAAGTAGTTCCGCTATTAAAAGAAAAGTCAGAAGGTTTGTTCCCCCATATATTAACTAGAGTTTTACCACATATCTTCAAATCCTTAACAACGCCATTTTTAGTATCTTTACAAACTAGATATCCTTTATCAGTCCAATACTCAAAGTCCTGTGATTCCTTTAACCCCTCAATATCAGATATTCTATCACTTAAATTGTTTATTTCATTTGTATTTGCTTGCACCGTACTTGCTAAAGATTTGCTAACAGTAGCTTTTACAGTTGCATCAACTTCACCTGCAATAGTATATATGTGAGTTTTATTTGCAAATGAGTTAAGCTTTACTTGTTCGCTTTTGGGTAAAACTATTTTTTGAGGTGTAGTTGATTTATAATAAACCATCTTACCTTCAAAAGCTTTAGCTTTATCTATTGTGTCATAAACAGTTTTGTCAAGTATAAGGTCAATCCAACTCGGTGAAATATCTTTATTGCTAAACTTGTTTATACTTTGGGGTAATTGCCAATCTGCAACATTACTTAATTCGGAAAAACCTTCTATAAACATTTTGCCTTTACCATTTTCAGCGTCAGTCGGATGTGTCATTCTAGCAGTAGCATTTCCATAATTTTTTTCATAATTACTTAGTTTAAATGAGATTTTTTGAGTTCCCTTATCTACACACCAAGCATTTTCTCCCTTATCAAAATACAGTCTATCCCATTTATCTAATTGACAAGGTAGTTTTATATCTGCTCTAGTTTCCTCATATGGAGTATATTGAGTTGAAACATTTCCGTATTCTAATTGTGCTTTAACATTAGATTGCTTACCTTGATATTTTAACTTTATATATTCAGTGTTTGTATTTAACGTTTTAGAAGTTGTTCCTAATGCACTAATTGAATAGCTCGTAACAATTTTAAAAGTTTTATCATATTCAAACATCCTAGCATAAGTAGATGTATTGTCATAAGATTGAATAATCACAACGCTACCACCATATACCCTAGAAAATTCAGAAGATATAGTGTTCCCATCATATGATATTTCTTGCCCGCTAGCATCATCTATTTCACCAAATTTAAATTTGTTGTTACACAAGTTAATACCACAACTTAAAATACTCATTTTAAATGTTCCATCATCGTTCGGGATTCCAACCGATTTTATATCTTGTAATCTACTTACATCCTGTACTGTATTTCCTTGTAGCTCTAAATATGAAACTATCCCACCTACTGTATCATTAAACGATAAGTAAGTTCCTTCTTTAGTCTCTTCTACAAGTTTACCTTTTGCTAAATCTCTTTCAAGTCTATCTTGTAAACTAACTTCTCCATCCCTTGCTTTTATAACCTCGGCATCTTGTTGCTTACTAGCCTCTAATGCATTAAAATCTTTTTTAAGCTTTTCAGCCGTAATCTTTGAGTTCTCTGTAGCAATATTTGCGTTTGCTGTAGCTTTTATAGATTCTTCTATAGATGCGTTTATGTAAGGCAACTTATTAATTACAGTATTAGCATTGTTTAAAGCGTTGTTTGCATTGTTTAAAGCTTCGTTTGTAGTATTTATAAGTTGTATTAATATAGGATAATTGCTCTCGCCTTGTATTCCGTTGCCTGTTGTTATTCCTTTCCATATTTCATATTTAATTGCAGGAGATTGGGCAACACCACCTGCAGTACTATTAATTAGCATTTCCAGCTCATTTACACCTAATACAAGGGCATTAGATGGAAATACTATATCTATTATTAATCCTTTACCATCAACAACCCTTCCTGCTTGGCTTATTTCTTTTGAATTATTAGTCTTGAAAGTACAAATGACATCACAATCTGTCAAGTCGTCTAAACCTCCTATTATAACCTTACACCTTAAAGTGTTATTTGTACTTAAGTTCCCTTGCTTAAAATAAACTATATCTTTATATAACCAAGGTTTAGTAAAATCTATAGTAAACATCTACACACCTTCTCTCTTAAAATTTTATTACTTTCCATATTTAATTCTGTGTATTTGTTACTTAAAGTAATTTATATCATCCATACAAAATTCTAGTTTTCTATCTACTATCTTGAACTTATCTAGATTATTTAATATAAAACTGTCATAATCAACTATTATAAAATCATAATTGTAGTCACACTTATCTTCACCAAAGTAATCCATGCTTTGTTCACCCGTACAATGAAGTTTTATCTTTCCTGTCGATTTACTATAAAATAAAGTTAACTTATCAAACATTAAGTTACTCCTTTCTGTTTCTATGCTATTACTAATAAAACACCTGCCACTGGTTTAATTCTTCTTTCACCAGTAGTGTAATTTTTATCTACCCTGTAACCTTTTACCGGAACTCTAGCGTTTGCGTAATCTATTTTGTCTTCTTGAACAAACGTTACAAAACGCTGGATAACCCATGGGTGACCCCAGTCCCATGAATCCTGCCAAGTGTCTGACATTACCGAATATGCAGTAAATCTCTTACCTTTAAAATCATCTTTAAGTTGAATCCAGTTTAAATCTTCTGTGTTTCCAGTTGTTGTGAATCCTATATATTGAGTTAAATAATGATAATCCCCTTTCTCCTCACCATTACTTCTATGTCTTTTTAAACCTTGACTAGACATTCTAGTGTAATCTCCATTACTATGTGTAACCTTAATACCTTCACCATCTACAGTTGTTATATCATTATAAATTTCATTTGAATTTAATCTTCTTGAAGTAGCTTCTAAACCTTTTTCTAATTGAACTCTCCCTATCCAAAGATAAGAAGCGTTGCTCGCTGGTCTACCTGCAGACCATATCAAAATTTGAATTTGGTAACAGTCAGCAGGAACTTGAAACGTATGCTTAATCAATGTAAAATCATTTTCAAAAGAAGATCCTTGTTGTACACTTCCTTTTATTTTGCTAGCATCTAATGTCATTGAGCCACCAATCGGAATATGTTTTTTACTATCTGCTTTCTTTATTTCTATTACTACTTCATTTATTCTGTGTTGTGCCCCATAAAAGCTTAAAGTATAATTAGTGTTTGGTTCAACATTGACATATTGACCAAAACCATGCCAATGCTTATTTACTTGGTTATTTCCACCATAATTTATAATTCTACCAACTTGTTGCCCTAGTGGGACCCATCCATCATTCATATTTCCGGTAGTTACTCCTATATCAGAACGTTCAGGAGAATTGTCGCCACACATCCAATGTTCAAAAGACCAGTGTGAACTACTAGACTTAAACCATGAATTTTTTATTAAATTTTCAGAACCAGTGTTTTGAAACTTGAAAGTAAAGTCTTTTTTAGTTGCTTCAAAAGATGTTTGAGTTATAACATCTTCTTCTTTATCATCTACAATCATTTTAAAGTTAGTAGGCATCAATGTTATACGACCAAAACTATCTATATCTAGCGTCCTTTTCCCATTTCCATCAGTAACAGATAAATGTTTAGCGTCTATCCAATTGCCTTTTATAATTCCTGCTTTCATGTAATCAGCCGTTATAGACTGTGCTACGGCTTTGCCGATTGCCATTTCAGAAAAATAGTTATTCATATCTTCAACTTTAGGAAGTTTTGCTTCTACTTGATTAGAAAAAGGAGTACGTCTTTGATGGCTATTTACAGCACACACTTTGAAATACCAAGTTTCAGAAGGTTTAGCATTGAGTAAAAATGAACTAGATTGACCAGCGTGTATTAAATCGAATGCGTTAGGTTTAAAATCTTTTTGTTTGTTAGCGTATAATTCATAGTTGTAATAAAGTTTGTTTTCAAATGTCCAACTAAGCTCAACCGAACCCATACCATATACCTTAGATTCAAGGATCGGAGTATTAGGAAGAGTGTCAGGCATATTCTCAGCCTTTCCATCCTCTCCCTTTATTTTACTCCAAGTATATTCTTTAGGATTAGTAGATTCTTGTGCTACAGGTTTATTGAAAGCTAACCCTAAGTAAGCCTTACCCTCAGGGTCGTCAGCAATACCACTCCCAAGATTATCGTCAGCATACTTTATCCAAGTATAGTATGTTTTACCGTCTTTACCATTTATACCTGGAGTTCCATCTAGACCCGGTTTCCCCGGAATACCTTGGTCCCCTCTAAATTTACTCCAAGTATATTCTTTAGGATTATCACTCTCTGTACTTGTTTCTTTGTTATATGTAAGTCCTATATACTCTTTACCCGTAGATATATTACTCATACCATTACCTAGACTATCATCTGCGTATTTTATCCACGTATAATATATTTTACCATCTGCACCTGGGCGACCTGGAATTCCATCAACGCCATTTTTCCCGTCATTGCCATCTTTTCCGTTAACCCCATCTTTTCCATTTTTACCATCATTGCCGTCTTTTCCATCGCTAGAGGTTATTATATCCCCTAATGTTGTTCGAGGTTCTCCTAATTCCATGCTTTCATATCGCTCTTTTATAAAATTGTATTTATATCTAATTACTTTAGCTTTAGTGTCTACATTAAACCTCTTATCAATTATCCTAACTGTATCACATAAACTGATTTTATCTTGAATACCCTCATATCCTACACACTTACTAAGAGGTATAAACTTTATAGTGTAGTTTGACTTTGGAACATCTCTTTTGTTAATTAAAAACTCATCAACACATAGTTTATTAAGCTTTTCAACTGTAGGAATCTCGCCATCTTTAAATTTATCTGAATAATCTCTTCTTCCTTCAATACTTATATATGGATGTGAAAAATTATTTATGTAAAGACTATCTATCCAGTTACTTTTAACTATTACTTCTTTATTGTCTGCATTTGTATATTTAGCAAATCCACCAACTCTAGTCTCTAAATTCGTTAAATCTCTTTCAAGTACAAAGTCAGTTAAATTCTTCCCAAACTCAATAGTAACATCATTGTCATGTCCTCGTTTGTTAAGCACATGAATATTAGTGTTATCCCTTAATATTTCAGCCCCAGTACCGTAAGTATCTATTATACTTCCTTCTTTACCAGCTATAGCATTTAATATATTTACATTGTCTATACTATAGTTTTGAGCGTTAATTATATCTGAATATCCTTTATAATGCTTTGAAAAGTGTGAGTTTCTAAATAAAGTATTTAAAGCATATTCACAGCTTGCATTTTCTAAATTTATATTTTCAACATGGTCATTAGCCAAGTCAAAACTTTCATGTCTAGCCAATACTGTTATAACATCTTTCATAAGACATTTAGTATCATATATTCTAAATTTTTGTAAGCCTTGAATATCATTTGGCTTAACTTCTATAATATTTTCTTCAATTAATTGATTGGATAGTGAATAACCATTAGGATAATCAAAAGAAAGTTCAAATAGTCCATTTCTTTCTTCTTCTACACAAGAATCACCATCTATTATAATATCGTGAAGTTCTCCAAGTTTATTTAAACCAGTCTTATCATATAATATAGGTATCACTTAACCACCTCCTTACAACTAAATTTTAAATTAACATCAAACATACAGCTTGTTAACATAATCCATTATAATAATTGTAAATATTTAGAGTTAACATAACCAAGGCCCTTATTTCCTTTAAATCCTTCTATACTTACCCAATCATTTAAACAGTATTGTAAGTTAACTATATCGCCATATTTAACTTGTCCTATTATGTCGTGTTCAGTTCCTCTATCGTATCTTACATTTAAAACGTCAGCTATTACTTTAGCTTTTTTTCCAGAATAATCTCCGTTTTTAAACCCTTCATTTGGAG
>NZ_JAKEDR010000171.1 GCF_023653455.1 Paraclostridium ghonii | reverse complement strand
CATGATGAAAGACATAGAATTCGTATAAAATACGATGCTAGTGTTCATGATTATTCTGAACATAAGCCTAAGTGGGTTGAAATAAGGCCTGGCCACTTTATATTTGGTTCAGATCCTGAAATGGAAAAATATGAAAAAGAATTGTCTAAAAAAGAAGCTACTAATCAATAAAAAAATTCGCTTCGCTTGAGCGACTACGTCGGCGAACCACTTCATGTCGCCAACGACCTTAAGAAACAGGTCCGTTGCTCAAGTTTAGCAGTTGGGATTATAACTTATCCACAAATCAGATAATTTATAATCCCTTAGTATATAAAAAATAGAGGAGCTGTATCATAAATTAGGTCGCTCATGGATAAATATATAAGTTTTTCTTTAGAAAGCTGAAAAGATGCTTTCAAATGTCGCTAAAACTTATATATTTACCATTTCCTATCTATTTCAATGTAGCTCCTCTATTTTTTAATTTTGCTTTTCAAAATATTTTTTCAAGAATAATCCAGTATATGAACCTGGCTTTTTAGATACTTCTTTTGGAGTTCCTGTAGCAATTATTTTTCCACCCTTGTCTCCACCTTCTGGGCCAAGGTCAATTATATAATCACAAGTTTTTATAACATCTAAATTGTGTTCTATAACAACTATTGTATTCCCTGTATCTGCTAGTCTTTGTAATACAGTTATTAATTTATCTACATCTGCCATATGAAGACCTGTTGTTGGTTCGTCTAATATATATAAAGTTTTCCCTGTAGCTCTTTTACTTAGCTCACTTGCTAGTTTAATTCTTTGAGCTTCCCCTCCTGATAATTGAGTGGATGGTTGTCCTAATTTTATATATGAAAGTCCAACGTCCATAAGTGTTTCTAGCTTTCTTTTTATTGAAGGTATATTTTCAAAGAAATCTAAAGCCTCTTCAACATTCATACCTAATATATCGGATATTGTTTTATCTTTATATTTTACTTGTAATGTTTCTCTATTATATCTTTCTCCCTTACAAATTTCACAAGGAACATACACATCTGGTAGGAAGTGCATTTCTATTTTTATTATTCCATCACCTTTACAAGCTTCGCATCTTCCACCCTTAACGTTAAAACTAAACCTTCCTTTTTGATATCCTCTAACTTTAGCTTCATTAGTAGATGCAAACAAATCTCTTATTAAATCAAATACACCTGTATACGTGGCAGGATTTGAACGCGGTGTTCTTCCTATTGGACTTTGATCTATATTTATAATTTTATCTATATTTTCTATACCTTTTATCTCTTTATGTTTTCCTGGCTTATCTCTTAGTCTATTAACTTTTGCAGCTATACCTTTATATAATATATCATTTATTAATGTACTTTTACCTGATCCAGATACTCCTGTAATGCAAGTAAACTTTCCTAATGGAACTTTAACATTTATATTTTTTAAGTTATTTTCATAAGCTTTAACTATCTCTATAAAGTTACCATTTCCTTCTCTTGTGTTTTCAGGTATTTGTATAACTTTTTTTCCACTTAAATACTGACCTGTTAAGGAGTTAGGATTTCTAAGTATCTCATCAAGAGTTCCTTTTGCCACTATTTCTCCCCCATGAATGCCTGCTCCTGGTCCTATATCTACAACATAATCAGCTTCTCTCATTGTATCTTCATCATGCTCTACTACTATAAGGGTATTTCCTATATCAGTTAAGTGTCTTAATGTTTTTATTAATCTATCATTATCCCTTTGATGTAGGCCTATACTAGGTTCATCTAAAACATATAAAACCCCTACAAGTGCTGATCCAATTTGTGTAGCTAACCTAATACGTTGAGCTTCTCCTCCTGATAACGTTCCTGCTTTTCTAGATAAATTTAAATAATCTAGTCCGACATCTCTTAAAAATGATGCTCTAGATTTTATTTCCTTTAAAATTTCATGAGCTATAAACTTTTGTTTGTCTGTTAATTTTATATTATCAATATAGTCTATAAGTTCATTAACTGAGTAATCTGTTACTTCCATTATATTTTTATTATCTACTAAAACTGATAGTACTTCTTTTCTTAATCTATTTCCTTTACATTTAGGACATGGTCTTTCTCCCATAAATTCTTCTATTTTTTCTCTAGAATATTCTGAGTTTGTTTCTTTATATCTTCTCTCTAGATTTACTATTATCCCTTCAAAAGGAGCTTTGTACAATCTAGTTCCTCCATATTTAGATTCATATACAAATTCAACCATTACATTATCATGTCCATAAAGTAATTCTTGAACGAAGTCTTCACTCAAATCTTTAAATGGAATGGATAAGTCTACATTAAATTTTTCAGCTAGGCTTTTTACCATTTTACTGTAGTAAGTATCATCATTAGTCCCAACTCCCCAAGCTGCTATAGCTCCTTGCTTTATAGAAATTTCCTTGTTTGGAATTACAAGATCTGGATCAACTTCCTTACTATCTCCTAGACCGTTACATGTGTCACAAGCTCCAAACGGGCTATTGAAAGAGAACATTCTAGGCGATAATTCCTCTATCCCTATCCCATGTTCTGGACATGCAAATTTAGTTGAATAAAGAATTTCTTCTCCATCTATTATTTGGGCTATAACCAATCCATCAGATAATTTTACAGCAGTTTCTATAGAATCTGCTAATCTATTTTCTATCCCATCTTTTATTACAATTCTATCTACTACTACTTCTATATTATGTTTTTGATTTTTATTTAAATCTATTTCATCACTAACTTCATAGTTGTTTCCATCTACTCTTAATCTTACAAATCCCTCTTTTTTTATGTTATCAATAACTTTCTTATGAGTCCCTTTTTGCCCTCTAACTACAGGAGATAATATTTGTAATTTAGTTCTATCTGGAAATTCAATCATCTTGTCTACTATCTCTTGTATTGTCATTTGGCTTATCTTTTTACCACAAGTAGGACAATAGACTTCTCCTACTCTTGCAAATAATAGTCTTAAATAGTCATATATCTCTGTTACTGTACCTACTGTAGAACGAGGATTTTTTGATGTTGTTTTTTGATCTATTGATATAGCAGGAGATAATCCTTCAATATATTCTACATTTGGTTTTTCCATCTGTCCTAAAAATTGTCTAGCATATGCAGATAAACTTTCTACATACCTTCTTTGTCCTTCTGCATATATAGTATCAAAAGCTAAAGATGATTTTCCTGATCCAGAAAGCCCAGTAAAAACTATAAATTTATCTCTTGGCAAAGTTAAGTCTACATTTTTTAAATTATGCTCTTTAGCTCCTTTAATTATAATCTTATCATTCATAAGTTTTCCCTTTCATAATCAATTTTTCAAATTTATTAATTTATTTTATCTTCTAACTCTTTTATTTTATCTCTTAACTGTGCAGCTCTTTCAAACTGAAGATTTTGAGCTGCTTCCATCATTTCTTCTTTAAGATTTTCTATTGATTCTATCATGGCATCTTTATTATTTTCATTTATTTTCCCATAAACAACTTCTTCATCTGCAACAATAGTGGCTTCTATTCCTTTTCTTATTCCTTTTTGAATTGTTTTAGGAACTATATTATTAACTTCATTGTAATGCATTTGTATTTCTCTTCTTCTTTTAGTCTCATCTATAGCACTTTGCATAGATCTTGTTATCTTATCTGCATACATTATAACTTTTCCATTTGAGTTTCTAGCAGCTCTACCTATAGTTTGTATAAGCGAAGTCTCAGATCTTAAAAATCCTTCTTTGTCAGCATCAAGTATAGCTACTAATGAAACTTCTGGTATATCTAATCCCTCTCTTAGTAAGTTTATACCCACTAAAACATCAAATTTACCTAATCTTAAATCTCTTATTATTTCTACTCTTTCTAATGTATCTATATCTGAATGTAAATATTTAACCTTAATTCCTATATCTTTAAGATAATTGCTTAAATCCTCACTCATCTTTTTAGTTAAAGTAGTTATAAGAACTCTTTCTCCTTTATCTATAATAGAATTTATTTCTCCAACTAAGTTATCAATTTGATTATTTATTGGTCTTACTTCAATTATCGGATCTAAAAGTCCAGTTGGTCTTATTATTTGTTCCGCTATAGTGGTTGAATGCTCTATTTCATAAGGTCCTGGGGTCGCAGTTACAAATAATATTTGATTTATATTTTCTTCAAATTCATTAAAGTTTAGAGGTCTGTTATCATAAGCTGAAGGTAATCTAAATCCATTGTCTATAAGAGATGATTTTCTTGATTTATCTCCTGCATACATACCTCTAACTTGAGGAACTGTTACATGTGATTCATCAACTATGATTAAAAAATCATCTGGGAAAAAATCCATTAATGTGTATGGTTTTTCTCCAGGTTGCCTACCTGTTATGTGTCTAGAGTAATTTTCTATTCCCTGGCAAAATCCTATTTCTTTTAGCATCTCTATATCATACCTAGTTCTTTGATCTATTCTTTGAGCTTCAACCAATTTATCATCTTCTTTAAAATTATCTATTCTTTCTTTTAACTCTCTTTGTATATCAACTATTGCCTTATCTATTCTTTCTTGTGTTGTAACATAGTGGGAAGCTGGGAATATTACTACGTGATTTCTAAGTCCAACAAGCTTTCCTGTTAAATAATCTATCTCTGTTATTCTATCTATTTCATCTCCAAAAAATTCTATTCTAATAGCTCTTTCATCTGTATTAGCTGGGAATATTTCTAAAATATCACCTCTAACTCTAAAAGTTCCACGTGTAAAATTCACATCATTTCTTTCATATTGTATTTCTATCAATCTCTTTATAATTTCGTCTCTATCTCTTTCCATACCTGGTCTTAAAGATACCATAAGTTTTTTATAATCTTCTGGGTCCCCTAAACCATATATACATGATACAGATGAGATTATTATGCAGTCTCTTCTTTCTAAAACCGCAGCAGTTGCTGAATGTCTTAGTTTATCTATTTCATCGTTTATACTTGCATCTTTTTCTATATAGGTATCACTGTGAGCTACATATGCTTCAGGTTGGTAATAGTCATAATAACTTACAAAGTACTCAACTGCATTATCTGGAAAGAATTCCTTGAACTCGCTGTAAAGCTGTGCTGCTAGAGTTTTATTATGAGCTATTATTAAAGTAGGCTTATTTACATTTTTTATTATATTAGCCATAGTAAAAGTCTTCCCTGATCCAGTAACTCCAAGTAATGTACTAAATTTTTCATTTCTATTCAAAGCATCTGTAATTTTATCTATAGCCTCAGGTTGATCACCTGTAGGCCTGTATTCTGATTGAATTTTAAACTCCACAATATCCACTCCTAACCGAACATAAGTTCACTTTGTACTAACTTAATTATAACATATGTTTTAAATTTTTATCACTCTATATTAATATTCTCTTATTTGAAGTATTTTAAATATTTTTATCAAAAAAAGAGCTATCTTTATATGTAAAAGATAACCCTTATCTATTTATGTAAATTACTTTCTTAAGTTTTTAACTTTTTCTAAAATCTTAATTTCTTCTTCAGTAGATGGTTCTTCTATAACTAAATTGTGAGGCATCTTAACTCCGTTTTCATCAACGCATACAAAAGTTAAAAACCCTTCAATAATAACACTTTCATCTCTTATAACTTTCCCATAAACGGTTAAACTTGTTTTCCCAGCATATACAATAGCCGATTTTATTTTTATAATATCCCCTTTTCTTATAGGTTTGGAAAACTTGACTTCATGTACTTTTAAACATACTAAGTTTTCTGGATGTCCATATTCATTAGCTACAGTTATAAAACAACTCTCAACAAACCATTCTGTCATCCTTCCTGCAAATAACGTCCCATGATGATTTAAATCTTCACTTTTTACAAGTCTATGTGTATCATAAAACTTCATATAAATCCCCCCTTGGCATACATTTATATATAAGATTCATCTTACATACTAATTATAATATACTCAAAAATAGCAATATACAATATGTTTTTTTGTTAAATTTTCGCTATCTCAAATGAGTTATTTAACTATGCTTTAACCAATTACATATGTAAATAAGTCTCATAACTTAACAATATTAGTATTTCTCAAATATCCATAAAACATCTATTTTCGTGGCGCTTAATAAATTTATGCCTACAGTAGAAAGAATACAATAACTTTTTCTACTTTATTTTTACAGGTACACATATTTCACAATATTCATTATCAATCATATCTTTTGAATATCTTTCCATAATGGATTTATTATCTATAATATATCCTTTTTGTTTTAAATCGATAAATATTTTACCCCAAGCTTTTTGGATATCTTCTGTTGTATGTTTTATTTTATAAATAGCATAATTACCACCATCTAGCCTTGTTTCATCAACTAAATTATCAATTTTATAATCATTTGATATTGTTATGCAAATATCATATCTACAATTTTGTGGAGGTGTAATTTCTGGATTATCTTGAGCTATAGCATAGATTGTACCTTTGTTAAGTATATTATTATCTAATGCCCATTTTTTGAACTCTTCCATTAACTTGAAATTCTCAGCCCCATAAACACCTACTCTTCTCATATAAGCAACTCTACACTTTTCTACTTTTTCTATTTTCATTTTTAGTTCTCCTTTGATATCAATTTCCCTACAAGTCAAAGTTAACATTATTTAAAATTTTTTTCACTGAAAAGCTTAAATAAATTTTAAAATTTTTAAAATAAATAAATTTAGAATTAGTTTCTTAACATAAATAAAGTCGATTGTTTTTTTAATATATATTGCGTGGATATTTAATATGGGTAAATTTTTTTAATCAATTTTAAAAATTGTATTATAACCATAAAGATGAGATTTTAGAAAAATATTTATATGTTAAATTTACATAGTAATACACTTAATTGACCTTCAACATATTCATAATCTTAAATTATTTATATTACTATATTCATAAACCTAGTTGTAGTAAAATCATTGATTAAAAAATGAGGCCTCTATTGGGGATAGAGACCTCTTAAATGGGGGAGATTGAGTATTTATTTATACTTATATAATGTCCCATTTTTAGATTTATATACATTAATTTCAAAGTTTTTTTATTTTTCTTTATAAAAAAGTGGTAATCGTACAAATGTAATTATTTTTCATTCAACTATACGAAAAAGGTGGTTAGTATTAAGTTATAATGCAGAAGTCATTTTAAAACATTTTCTCAGCTTTATCTATTCATATCGCATAAACGTAATTCTTTTTTGTTTTACTATACGAAAAAGGTGGTTAGTATTAAATTATAATGCAGAAGTCATTTTAAAACATCTTCTCTCTTTTTATCTCTTCATATCGTACAAGCGTAATTCTTTTTTTATTTTACTATACGAAAAAGGTGGTTAGTGTTAGTTTGCAACGTAGAGGTCATTTAAAGCATCTTCTCAGCTTTATGACCTCAAGTGCAAACTAACACTAACCACCCACAATTATGCATAAAATAAAAAAGATTACGCGGCTACGTCCTACTCTCCCAGGCAGCTTCCCACCAAGTACCATCGGCGCTAAAGAGCTTAACTTCTGTGTTCGGAATGGGAACAGGTGTATCCTCTTTGCTAT
>NZ_JAKEDR010000170.1 GCF_023653455.1 Paraclostridium ghonii | reverse complement strand
GTAATAATGAAAAAATATGATATAATTAAACAAATTATATAGATTAAAAAAACTAGCACAATTAAAAAGGGAGGAACAGTATGTTTACAATTACTGATATAGTACAGCCAAACACATTAGAAGAAGCATACTCAATATTAACTAAGAGGAAAAATAATCAAATTCTTGGAGGAACAGCATTTCTAAGAATGGGAAAAAAAAGAATAGGTACAGGAGTTGAACTTTCTAACCTTAATTTAGATTATATAAAAGAAGATGATAATTTTATAGAAATTGGAGCTATGACTTCTTTAAGAAGCTTAGAAACTAGTGAGATTATAAAGAGTAATTTTAAAATATTAACTGATGCAGTTAGGGATATAATAGGTATTCAGTTTAGAAATGTAGTTACAGTTGGAGGAAGTGTATTTTCTAAATATGGATTTTCTGATTTAATAGTTGCACTTCTTTGTTTAGATACAGAAGTTGAAACATATAAAGGGGGAAGAATAAGTCTAGATGACTTTTTAAATAAAAAATATGAAAAAGATATATTAACTAAAATATATATAAATAAGAATAATAAAAAATCAGTTTACAAATCCATGAGAAATGCTAAAAGTGACTATCCTATACTTAATGTGTCTGTCTCTAACATAGATAATGAGTTTAAAATATGTATAGGTGCAAGACCCCAGAGGGCTAAGGTAGCTAAAGAAGCTAGTAAATTCTTATCAAGCAATCAATTAAATGATGAAAACATAGAAATGGCTATAGATTTAATAAAAAATGATGTAGAATTTGGAACAAATATGAGAGCTTCAAAAGAGTATAGAGAGCAAATAAGTAAGATATTAGTTAAAAGAGCAATCATGGAGGTTACAAAATGCTAGTAGAACTTAAAGTAAATGGTAAAAAGAGAAAAGTTGATATAGAACCAGAAGAATATTTAGTGGATAGCTTAAGAAAGTTAGGAAATCTAAGTGTTAAAAGAGGGTGTGATACAGGGTGCTGTGGACTTTGCTCTGTATGGATAGACAAAAGACCTACGTTGTCTTGTGCAACTTTAACAGTTAGAGCTTTAAATAAAGAAATTACAACCATAGAAGGATTAGAAAAAGAAGCTAGTGAATTTGCAAAAGTTTTAGTTAGTGAAGGAGCGGAACAATGTGGATTTTGCTCTCCAGGATTTATAATGACAGTTTTAGCTATGAAAGAGGAATTAAATAATCCTACAGAAGAGGAGATAATACATTATCTAACTGGTAATTTATGCAGATGTACAGGATATATGGGACAATTAAGAGCAATCAAAAGTTATCTGGGGGTAAAGTAAATGATGAAAATAGTTGGAAAAGGCATACATAAAATAGATGGGATGGCTATAGCTACAGGAAAGCCAGTATATACAGATGATTTAGCAGCAAAGGATGCATTGGTTGTTAAGATTTTAAGAAGTCCACACGCTTATGCAAAAATAAAAAATATTGATACATCAAGAGCTTTAATGATTGATGGAGTAGAATGTGTATTAACTTATAAAGATGTACCAAATAGTAGATTTACATTAGCGGGTCAGTCATATCCAGAACCATCCCCATATGATAGATTAATAATTGAAGATACAGTAAGGTATGTGGGAGATGAAGTTGCAATAGTTGCGGCAGTAGATGAAAAAACTGCAGTAAAAGCAATGAGAATGATAAAAGTTGAATATGAAGTTTTAAAGCCTGTGATAGATATGGAAGAAGCGATTGATAACAAAACATTAGTTCATGATGAAGATAGGCATTGCAACTTTGATATTGGGATGGAAAGAGAAAGAAATATAGTATCAAAGCACTTATATGAGAAAGGGAATGTAGAGGAAGATCTTAAAAATTGTGATATTGTAGTTGAAGAAACATACTATACACAAGCACAAGCTCATGCAATGATGGAAACTTATAGATCTTATAATTATTTAGATCATACAGGTAGATTAGTTGTTGTAAGTTCTACACAAATTCCATTTCATGTTAGAAGACACTTATCAAGAGCACTAAATATACCTTCAAGTAAAATAAGAGTTATAAAGCCTAGAATAGGTGGAGGTTTCGGGGGGAAACAAACTGCATGTGTTGAAATATTTTCTGCAATTGTAACTCTAAAAACAGGAAAACCTGCAAAAATAATATATGATAGAAAAGAAACTTTTAATTGCTCTACAAGTAGACATGCAATGAAGTTAAATGTAAAAATAGGAGCAACAAAAGAGGGAATAATAAAAGTTATAGATATAGATGCGTTATCTGATACAGGAGCATATGGCGAGCATGCTTCAACAACATTTGGTTTGGTTGGGGAAAAAACTATGCCTATGTATAACAAGTTAACTGCATCTAGATTTAAAGGGAATGTAGTATATACAAATAAAATGCCTGCTGGAGCTCTTAGAGGTTATGGAGCAACACAAGGGTGTTTCGCTGTAGAATCAACTATAAATATGTTAGCTCATAAATTAGGTATGGACCCTACACAAGTAAGACTTAAAAATATAGTAAAAGAAGGAGAAACTAGCTTTGCATACAATAAAACTTTAAATAGCGTAGATTTAGTTAACTGTATAAATAAAGGTAGGGAACTTATAAAGTGGGATGAGAAGTATCCTTCAAAAAAATTAGAAAATGGAAAAGTTAGAAGTGTTGGTATGGCACTTACTATGCAAGGATCAGGTATAGCTGGGATTGATGCAGCTAGTGCAGAAATAAAATTAAATGATGATGGAAATTACACACTATTAGTAGGATCTACTGATATGGGAACTGGAAGTGACACTATTTTAGCCCAAATGGCATGTGAAATACTAGAAACAGAGATGGAGAAAATTACTGTAATATCAGCAGATACAGATGTAGTACCATATGATCCAGGATCTTATGCATCTTCTACAACTTATGTAACAGGTATGGCTGTTGTTAAGGCTTGTAATATACTTCGTGAGAAGATAATAGAAATTGGAGCGAGTAGGCTTGGAATAGATAAAGAACATACTGAATTCGATGGTGAATATGTTTGTAGTGAGAATAATAAAATATCAGTATTTGATATAGCTGTAGACTTTACATTAGGCCCAGGAAAAGAGCAGTTAGTAGGATATGCATCACATGGTAGTGAGGTATCTCCACCTCCATTTATAGCAGGATTTGTTGAGACAGAGATGGACTTAGAAACAGGAAAATATGAAATAGTAGATTACGTTGCTGTAGTAGACTGTGGAACTGTTATAAATAAGAACTTAGCAAAAATACAAGTTGAGGGTGGTATAGTTCAAGGTATAGGTATGGCTATGTTTGAAGAAGTTAGGCATACAGATGATGGACATATGGATACTAATACTTTTATGCAATATAAAATACCAGCTAGATGTGATGTTGGAAATGTTATAGTAGATTTTGTTGAAACAAATGAACCAACAGGTCCATTCGGAGCTAAATCAGTAGGAGAAGTTGTTATAAATACACCTCTACCAGCAATACAAGAATCTGTATACAATGCTTGTGGAGTTAGAGTCAATACTCTTCCTATAACACCTGAAAAAGTATTCTTAGAAATGAATAAATAAAAAATTAGGATATATTAAACAAAGTAATAATAGATATGGAATAAATAGTGTAATAACTAATTCCATATCTTTTTTTAAAAAATAAATCAACATTAAATAATATTTTTAATATTATGATAAAAAACTTCCTAAATACTACAATTTCAAAACAGATACATATAAAATAAAAAATTGAATTAAAGGATTTAAAATTATTTTTATAGAACTTATAATAAATTAAAAATATAAATGAGGGATATTATTGAGTAGAGAAGAGAATGTAATTAAATCAAGTGAAAAAATCAATACTAAAAAAAGTTTACTTGAAGATTTTAAAAATATGGGAATTAAAGAAGGCATGACTATTATAGTGCACTCATCTTTGAGTTCGATTGGATGGGTTTGCGGAGGGGCTATATCTGTTATAGATGCCCTTTTAGAAGCTGTTGGAGATAAAGGTAATATAGTTATGCCTAGTCATAGTGGAGATTATTCTGATCCTTCCTACTGGTGTAATCCACCTGTACCTAAGAGTTGGCATGATATTATAAAGGATGAAATGCCTGCTTTTAATAAATTAACAACGCCATGTAGAGGTATGGGATTAATTGCACAAACTTTTATAAGTTATGATAGGGTAATAAGAAGCAATCATCCACAAGTATCTTTTAGTGCGTATGGTAAGGATAAAGAATTCATAATAAATAACCATAGTTTAGAATATGGATTATCAGAAGAATCACCATTAGCTAGGGTGTATGACTTAGATGGATATGTTTTACTTTTAGGAGTTTCTTATGAAAATAATACATCATTTCATTTGAGTGAATATAGAAGTAATTGTAGAGAAAAATTTACATCTGGAGCTCCAATAGTAGAAAATGGAGTTAGGATATGGAAAGAGTTTGAAGATTTAGAGTTGGATTCAGACTGTTTTGGATATATTGGAGAGATTTTTGAAATGAATCATAAAATTATAAATTATAAAATAGGTAATGCTAATTGTAAATTAATGTCTCAGAGAGAATGTGTAGACTTTGCTACGAAATTTTTATCTAAATCTAAATGATGAAATTATGCAATATTAAGAAAATTATGTAAATAATATGATATAATTATATTATTATAAGGGAAGTGGGGGATATAACATGAAAAATTTAGACTTAAGTAAGCTAAGTTTAGTAACTGACTTTAATTTAGTTAACAGTTTAATAGCTATGACACAAGTATACAAAGATATAGAGCCTAAAGATATACCTAGAATAGAGGACTATATACAAAATAAGTTTACAGACAAACAACTACTTGAAATTGGTATGGAAATAGTTAAAAATAAAGAAAATAAAATGAGTCATGATGAAATAAAAACTATAGCAGAGAAAAGACTAAATGACTATATGGATAAAAAAGAAGCCGAAAGAGAACTTGTTAAAAATATATAAATTTAAAAGACGTTTTATAAGCGTCTTTTTTTAATACTAAATGATTATAAAAAATTAAAGTATAAATAAAGTAGATTATATTTATATAGATTATCTTGAAATAAGCATATTAAAGTAAGAAAATGATGTTTCAAAATATATATTTTGAAACATCCTATTTAAATTTTATTTATTGAACTGTAGTATTAACATCATTGTCATTATAACTTACCCAGTCGCTAAAGCTTCCAGAATAAACTTTATGATCTATACCGATTTCGCTAAGTGCTAGACTGTTAGGGCAAGCAGTTATACCAGAGCCACAATAAACTATTACCTCATCAAAATTATTTAATTTTTCAAAATGTTTTTTTAAATCTTCTACACATTTTATATTCATATTTTCTCCGTTTTTTTCTAATATATCCATCCAGAAATAGTTCATTGCACTAGGAATATGGCCGGCCTTTATATCTACTGGTTCGAATTCTCCTAAATATCTTTTGTATTCTCTAGAGTCTATTATAGCAACATTATCTTTATATAATCTTTCTTTGACATACTTCATGTCAACTCTCATAGACTCATTTAAATTAACTGTAAAATTACCTTTTTTAGGAATATTAGGCGTTTTATTGTCTGTAGTTCCCCCTATTGAGATAAATTCGTTTATGCCTCCACCTAAAACATACACTTCATTATGACCTAAGTATTTTAATATCCACCATAATCTAGATGGACCTGTTAAGTCTCCTTCGTCATAGCAAACAACTATTGAATTATTACTTATACCTAGATTTTCAAAAGTAGTCTTTAGCTCATCTATAGAAGGAAGTGGATGTCTACCACCATGTTCTTGAACTTTACTAGATAATTCAGTTTCTATATCAACTCTAACTGCACCTTGTATATGGTTTTTTTCATAACTTTTTTTACCATAATTCTTATCCATTAAGTCAAATCTACAATCTATAATAACCATATTTTCATTATTAAAATTTTCTTTTAACCATTTAGCACTAACTAAGTTTGTCATAATATACCTCCTGCTTATTTAAATTTATGTAATTGTTTTCATACTTATGTAAATAATATATACTTAGATTGATGAATTTTCAATAGGTTATGAAATTTACTTAAAATACAGAAAATAATAATTTTATCAATACGTGAAAAAAACGTTTAACTAATTTGTTTGAATATGTTAGAATATGAGTAAATAAAAAATATTGTATACCACATACAGTAATATAATTAAAGGGATAATTAGGAGGCAAAACCATGAAATTTTCTTCAAGAATAAAATCAGTAGAAGCTTCAACTATAATGGAGCTATTAACTTATGCAGCACAAGCTAAAAAACATGGGAAAAAAGTATACCACTTAAATATAGGACAACCAGATATTAAAACTCCGGAAAACTTTTTCAACGCTATAACTGAAAATAAAAAAGAAGTATTAGAATATGCTTTATCAGAAGGCTTACCAGAACTTAGAGACGCTATACAAAAATACTATAGAGAATATGATATAAACTTTGATTTAGAAGATATATTAATATTAAATGGTGGTAGTGAAGCATTATTCTTTACAATGTTAACTATATGTAATGAAGGGGAGAATATATTAGTACCAGAGCCATTTTATTCAAACTACAATAGCTTTGCAAATGCAGTTGGTGTTGAAATAAAACCTATAACTACACTTGCTGAAAACGGATTCCATTTACCTTCTAAAGCGGAAATCGTATCCAAGGTGGATGAGAATACTCGTGCTATATTATTTTCAAATCCAGGAAACCCAACGGGAGTAGTTTACACTAAAGAAGAAATAAAAATGATATCTGATATAGCTAAAGAACATGACTTATGGATAATGGCAGATGAAGTTTACAGAGAGTTTGTATATGAAGGAGAATATACTAGTTTAGGAAATATTAAAGAAGTAGAAGATAGAGTTATAATAGTAGACAGTGTATCTAAGAGATACAGCGCATGTGGATCAAGAATAGGTTCTCTAGCATCTAAAAATAAAGAATTTATGAGGGAAATATTAAAACTTTGTCAAGCTAGATTATCAGTTCCTACATTAGAGCAAGTTGGAGCAGTAGAACTTTACAAAACTCCAAGTTCTTATCTAACAGAAGTAAACGAAGAGTACAGAGAAAGAAGAGATGTTTTATATAATGAACTTGTAAAAGTTCCTGGTGTTATATGTAAAAAACCAACAGGGGCATTCTATATAGTAGCTAAGTTACCAGTTAAGAGTGCTGATGATTTCGTTAAGTGGATGCTAAGCGATTTTGAAATAGATGGTGAAACAGTAATGCCTTGCCCAGCTGAGGGATTCTATAAAACTAAAGGGCTTGGAGTTGACGAAATAAGACTTGCTTATATATTAAACAAAGAAGATTTAGCTAAAGCTTCTAAAATATTAAAAGAAGGATTAGAAGCTTACCTAAAATTAGACAGATAATAAATAAATCCTAAAAAGGCCTATACGAACTGTATAGGTCTTTTTTATATATGAAAATATTATATGATACGCATTACAAAATCTACTAAATAAATG
>NZ_JAKEDR010000017.1 GCF_023653455.1 Paraclostridium ghonii | reverse complement strand
ATATATTAATATACATTCTTTTATATCAACTAATCTTTCTATCTAAATTACTCTATAAAAGAAAGCCATATAGTATTAAGTAACATGGCTTTCTAGAAAAATCATAATAATCTTTAATTAAACACTTTATCCATTATTTAAAGAATTTTATTTTTATTTTGAACAGTAAATCTCGATTGATTTTGACATGAATTCAGCTGTACCTTCTCCATTTTTATCAATATTTTCTCTAAATCTTTCATCTTCTACATACATTAACCCTAAACAAGCTAAAATTTCATCTTCTACATACATTAACCCTAAACAAGCTAAAATTTCATTTGTGCAATTATAAAAGTTAGATGTAATATACTCTTTCCATTTTTCAACTAAATTTTGTGATATTTCACTACTTGGATCACAATGTCTATTTTCTCCAAATTGTGATAGTATCTGTCTTCCCTTATCATCTACATTGTTCCATTGATTGCTATTATAACTATTTGTCTTTTTTTCGCTTTCCTTGTATGCATCAGTTTTTCCCCAACGCTTTTTTACTTCATCAGCATATTTCTTTTTACTTGATTCGATTTCTTTCATATCAAACTCTTTAAAACTCATATCATTATCTCCTTTAATAGTATTATCTATAAGATTGATCAGTCCATCTATTCGTTGTCGTTTTTTAATAAGTAAGTCCTTATGATTGTTTAAAGCTTCTGTTTTATCGTAGCCAGGATTTATCATTATTTCTTTTATCTCGCTTAATGGAAAATCCAATTCTCTAAAAAATAATATTTGTTGTAATATTTCAAGAGATTCATCAGAATATAACCTGTAACTAGATTCAGTAATTTCACTTGGTTTTAAAAGACCTATTTCGTCATAATAGTGCAATGTCCTTACAGTTATTCCCGTTAACTTTGCTATTTCACTTATCTTCAACTCCAAAACTCCTCCGTCTCTTTTAGAATTTCTTCTGTAGATGTTATTGTTGCTTCATAAATATTTTTACCTGTTTTCTCTAAATAGTATTTGATTAGTTCATATCCACATGAGTATCCTGCACAATAAGGTATACCAATTGATTTTATACCACGTATTGATGCAATTTCATCTCCATATAAGTATGAAGTAATTTTATTAAAATCTTTTTCATAAAGATTTTCTTTTATTTGAAGTTTAATTCCATTTTCTAAAATATTTACACTATTATTTTTAACCCACATACCAATTTTATCTTCTCCAAACATCAATGCAGCAAAATTTTCAGCAAGACCTTCACTTACTATCATATCTGCTAAAGTTACATCAGCACCCCACTGCATAAACTGCCATCTTACATTATGATTAGCTTCATGAGTTAATGCAACAGGAAGCATTTTTAAAGATAAGTCATTAGGTATAATTGTTCCAATAACATATCCAGGTATTCCTCCATCTCCACAATAGTCCCCATTTATAGCTGACATAGGATTTTTAGGGTCATTTAATAATATTGTAAATATATAATTTTGAATAGGAAGTTTTATCCCATTTGCTTCAAATCCTTTTAGTGAATTTAATATACTTTCTTCACAATTTTTCCAAAATTCATCATCCCTAATTTTTTCTACTTCTAATATATTTTTTTCATCAATTTCCGAAGGATTGTATCCCCCACCCATAGCACTCGTAGATATAACATCATATCCACCTTCAGACTCACATTTTAATGGTATTCCAACACATTTCCATTTAAATTCAAAAGGTTTCATTAATTCGTATCTATAAATATCATTACGTTTATCTTTTGGTGAATTAATTATTCTCCTATATATCATATCACTTCTTATAGCTGTAACTTTCATATTTATTCCCCCTCATTTCATATAATATTTCTTTTCCTAACTACAAATATAACTTTAATCTATCACGCAACGTAAGAGTCAATAATAAAAAAACCGTATCACTTGTTTGTGTACAGTTCCTCGTTAAACATCTATAATATTCAGAAGATATATAATATAATTTAATTTATTCTAGGTTTTTTTAAAATATCTAAGATATCTTTAGGTTTATTTAGCTTATAAGTAGAATTAAATTTATCTGAATCTTCTGCTCCCCATAATGCTAGAGCCGAGTCAACTCCTGCATTTTTTGAACATTCGATATCATATATCGAATCACCTATGTATATTATTTCTTCTTTATTCGCACCTGTAACTTGTAAGTACTTATACATGGGATCTGAATTTGGCTTATGTTTTAATGTATCATCAGCACAAACAATTACATCAAAATATGATTCTATTCCAAATCTTATAAATTCATTTTTATACTCCTTTTTAGTCTTAGATGTTATAATACCTAAATTTATACCTTTAAGTTTTAACTCTTGTACTACTTCTTTTATTCCATCAAAAAGAGTTATCTCATCAAAATATTCCATTAAATATTTATCCCACTTTTCTTCTACATTTTCTAAGTCTTCAATTTCAAACTTTGATAAGGCAATCTTTCCTGGTATACCTAGAGCAAATCTTAAATCATCTAAGCTTTCTTTTATACCTTTTTCTTCTAGTATAGTTTTTTGTAATGATTTTAAAACCGCCTTCTCTGAATCTATTAAAGTACCATCAATATCAAACACCACATGTGTATATCCCATATAAACCTCCCCCTTGCAACTCCTTATATTCCATTTGTGATACAATTTTACCATCTTTAACATTACTTGCTACTCCAATAATTACACTTCCAGAATTTATCTTATTTCTACAGAAATCATTTACTATCCAGTTTATTTTTTTCCCCTCTAAATATATCAATAATGAAACTGCATACATCGGGGTCAGACTATATTTTTTTGCACATCTCCACACAAGATAAATACTTTCACTTTTACAGTTTTGATTTAATTATAAAAACCTTAATCTATCCATTCTGTAACTTCTTGTAGTAACTTTCGTGGTCGTGGATATGGGAATTGATTTGGATACCCTATAGCTACTGCTGCTACAAGTTCATCTTTACGATTTAACCAAGAACATATTTCGCTACTACAATAAAAAATATCGCAAATCCAAAGAGTACCTAACCCAAAATTCTGTGCGCCTAAAATCATGTTTTGTACAGCAGCACCTATTGATTGAATATCTGTAAGTAATCTATTGTGATTATAGTCTTCTTCAATATTAGAAAATGCATTAAATACTAAAACTACTGCGGATGCT
Organism: Paraclostridium ghonii; assembly: GCF_023653455.1. Taxonomy (GTDB): domain Bacteria; phylum Bacillota; class Clostridia; order Peptostreptococcales; family Peptostreptococcaceae; genus Paraclostridium; species Paraclostridium ghonii. The sequence goes on along the minus strand of NZ_JAKEDR010000017.1, from coordinate 26,547 downwards.
TCATCAATTGAATTGGTACTTAAATCTAGACTTCCAATGGACTTGTTTTGCTTCTTATATAGATTTGATACATTTTTCATAATACATACCAACTCATCTTTCTTCCTATTTTGAAGAACGGCAAATCTCCATGGTTGACGATTTTTGCCTGAAGGTGATTTAGTTGCTAATTCTAGTAATCTTTCTATTGTTTCTTTTGGTACTATTTTATTTTGAAACTTCCTTATACTTCTTCTTTCTTCTATAGCTTTTATTGTATCCATACTAGCCCTCCTACAATTTTATTCCTATTTATGACTTTTATCCGTTATATAAATTTACAATTGTTAATTTGCTTTATTATATAGGATATAATTTCAAAGTACAAATATCATAAATAATTATATGTAAATTGCCTGTATGAATATAGATACTTTAATTTCGTATCAGGAAGTAACTATGTAACATCTTTCTTAAACAGAGTCTTATGTTAAAATCTTCATATAATTAATTTATAGATATATAAATATGAATTTCTTGATTTTGCATGTCTTGCGTATTGTTTTGATATTCTTCAAAATCACAAGAATACTTCCTGTCTAAGTTCATTCCCCATAATTCCATCCAAAATTCTCCTACAGATTTTTTAACATCTCCATTTATTATAAATTTAGCATATTTCCCACTTGGTATTATTTTACTTACTAAAGGCTCTTTAATTGCCACATACTTATCAACTTCACAGCAACAAAAGAAATTAAACGGTTGAGTAAAATCCCCCTTGTAGTCTGTGTATAGTCCTATGCATTTATTATCTTTTCTATTTTTTATATTTTGCCAATGTCCTCTCTCTAAAAATTCTTCCCATAGCATACCTATATCTTTCATTGATTTATTATTGCTATTGGTAGTTTCCTTTACTAAACCTACTACTTGCTTTTCTTTTAAATTAACTATTTCATAATTCATAAATAATCCTCCTAATATCCTTTTTCTTAAAGTATAACTAAGGTAATATGACATAAGTGTGTCATATTTAAAATATTAATTAAGATATTTATGATTTATTTACCTTCATCTATAATCTATAATTTCGATTCATAAAGCTTTATAGTTTCTTTTATTTTATGTAGTATAATATCTCTGATATATTTAGGTTCTATAACTTCTACACTATTTCCAAAAGAAAGAATATATCCATACAACCATTCATTTTCTGGAAAATCTATATTTACTTCATATGTACCATCTTGATTATCAATTATCTTATCTTGGTCAAAATCATCAAATATTCTATATAAAACATCTTTACTAAATTTTAATTTTAAATTAACCATATTTTTTACTAGTTGCTTTGATGGTGTTGTATTTATGTCTTTGATATTTCTTCTGATAAAATTTTCATTTTTTACAACTAAGTCCTTTATTCTAGTTATTCTAAAGGTTCTCGTTTCTCCTTTTAATCTACAAAATCCATATAAGTACCAAGTTTGCCCCTTATAAACAAGTTTCATAGGTTCAATGGTTCTTTTTGAACGATTTCCACAACTATTTACATAGCTAAACTCTATTAATTTATTATTTAATATTGCAACTTTTATTTGATTAAACTTATCCTTTTCATTGAAATCACTTCCCCATCTAGAAAAATCTATATCTATCCAATTTGATAATTCTTCTTTGTTTAACATGAAACTAATTTTATTTGTAACTGAATCGATTTCAGGATAGTTTGTTGCTTCTAGAGTTTTTAAAGCGACTATTAAGCTTTGTTTGTCTTTATCCGATAGTATAGTTTTGTTTATTGAGTATTCTTCTAGTAATGATATTCCCCCATTTTTACCTTTAGTCATATATACAGGTATGCCCGATAGAGATAATTCCTCAATATCTCTATATATAGTTCTTGTAGATACTTCAAATTTATCTGCTAATTCTTTAGCTGTTACAGTATTTTTATTTAAAAGTGTTAATATTATCTCTGTTAATCTATTTATTTTCATAATTCTCCCTAAATCTATATATTTTATCTAAATCAACATCTATCTCTTGTTTAACTGCCTCTAAAACCTTCTTGGTATTCCCATGGTGAACAGAACTATAAACTATTGCTATTTTCATATGATCTCCCCCCCTTATATTTTTTGTTGTAAAATATAATGTTATACTACTATCATCTAAAATTTAGCTTGTTCTCTAGAATTGTTTCTGTTAACTTACACCAATCTCCTTTATAATGAAAACCTTTCATATTTGCCATAGAAGATAACCCTTGTACCATTGCCCACATTGCAACAAGGTTATCGCGTTGTTGAATCTTAGGAATTTCCAACTTTTCCATACATGCTATTGAAACATCCCTAAAAATACAAAAGGCTTTATAGTCTCCTATAAAATCATCTTCATTTAACTCAATACAATAATCTTCATTATCATAAATAAATGAAAAATAATGTGGATTATCCGCAAAAAATTTCACATATGCTTTACCCATATCTATAGTAGGAGATTCACCTTCTGAAGATTCAGCTGCATCTAAAATCACCTTTGCAAAACGCACACTAACATAGCTCTTCATACTATCAAGTAATTCCTCTTTATTAGAAAAGTGATTGTAACATGCAGTTGCTGATACACCTGCCAGCTTTGCTACTTTTCTTAAAGAAAAATTACTGATTCCTTCTTCATTAATAAGTGATATCCCCTTTTCAATTAATTCGTTATGTAAATTACCATGATGGTAAGGCTTCTCCTGCATTTTGACCTCCTAAAATATTCTGTATTTTTTCGCATTTATCATATTGCGTTTCATATTAAAGATTTACTATTAATTTTGATTATAAATAATTCTTTTTCTCATTTGCCTTTTAGATATCCCATTTTCCTTTGCATTGCCATCCCACTGGTGATAATGTGCTATCAACTTAAATAGGAATACTGGAAAATTTGGACATGTATAAATATTTTCTCCACAAATCTGATTTTTAATATTTGATACTAATGATTCTATAGCTTTTCCATAACTCTTAAGTGGGCCCTTATTCACTGGCATTTTTTCCTTACAAAGCTGCCCTATCATTTCACCTGCCCCTATGCCTATTCCTTGTCCCCAACAGATTCCTGCACGTAAGCAGAAATTCTCAACCATTTGAAGTGCGTATTCATTTTGATCTCCTTCATAAAAACCATTATTGGCCACAACATAAACAACCGTCTTTTTATGTTCTTGTACTTGATATGCTTTTTCAAGAATAATCATTTGCTCTAACAAATGAGAAGGAATACCATCAATATATAAAGGAAATGCTATAATAAGCACATCACTTAAAACAATCTCGCTTACTTCATCTTTATTTAATAATTTTTTGTTAATTGTATATCTTTTTATCATATTTTCCTTATCTAATCTTTCTTCAATAACTGATAAGTTCATTTCAGAATTACTGTCACCTACTTTAGGACTTCCATTTAATGTTGAAATCACCATGTTTGTATCCCCCCTAATTCTTCAATATTATTTAAAAATACAATCTTTTCTTTAGATGTTCCAAAATTAATACCTGTTGCCTTTACTCTTCCTTCTGCTGTATGTTTCTCCTTTTTAGTTAAATCATCTCCATAAAAATATACCGTAAATTTAGGATTATTTTCATATCTTAATACATGGTGCATTTTTCCCTCTCTCTTACAAAAATAAGGATGACAAATTGAAAGTGATCTATCAATCAAACTCTTTACATATGGACTAAACTCTCCATAAATACATTCACTAACAATAATAAATTCAGTACAGTTTCCCAAAAACTCTCCCATCCTGTTGTAATTGTCATTAATGACACACTCCCCAGGTTTCTTTACCCAACACCCAAAGCATCCTATACACTTATTTGGTGATTTATCCTTTTCTGTCATTACAATCATGTCATTGGTTATCTTTTTCCCACAAAATTTCATTATATTTTCTTGTGATAGATCATGTAATAAAACTTTCATACCCTCACCTCAAACTATCATGTATTTTAATAACTTTCTTTATTAATGATGGTAGTACTAATATTAACACACGTCAATATTAATATTAACACTTGTTAATATTTTTATATAAATTTATATAAAATAAACAATCATTTTTTTATTCTAAAAACATATCCCTACATTAAGATTATTACTGCTTCTCACATTTTTTACTTAATAAACTTAATGTCAACAAATTCGATCCTAGTGTCAATACCCCTAAAATAAAAATACTTTCTCCTAAACTGTAAAATTTAACTAAGTGCAAAGTAATCCCAATCGCTATTAAACCTATCCCTATATAACTTCCAGCATTAGATTTTTTTATTTTAACTTCTATTGGTTCATTTAATACATCACGACTTCTTTTACTAGCATTTTTAGAAATCTTCTTAGATAAATCAATAGCTTTTCTCCTACTTTCTAAAACTTTATCATTTATTAATCTCATTTATATCAATCCCCCTAATTTTATTTTTTAATCTTTATGAAATTATATTTAAACCTGACCTATGGATAAATATAATTTCCAACTTATAAACTTAAGTAACATACTTGTTTCTTAATGTCATCGGAGACATAAAGCAATTATCAGGCATCGTAGCTCAAAGTGGTTCGTAGACTTAGTCGCTCAATGGAATCGAATTTTTTATATCATTATCTATCATACTTTTAAAAACTTTTTTAGACATAAGTGCTATTACACCAGAAACTAAAACAGCTACAAATATTATTATATATGTATCATTTTTAAGTTCCTCAAATAAATATCCATATATAATTTGCCCAATAGGTGTTGAGCACATTGTCATAGCCAAACAAAATGAAATAACTTTTCCAGTAAGATGACTTGGCGTTTCACTTTGAATAAAAGTTAAAATTTGAATACTAAATAAAGTACATACTGCCATTATTATAAAGCAACAAGCTGTAACAACAACATAGGAAATCATAGGAGTTACATTAAACATAAGCACAACGCCTATTGGAATTAGCCCTAATATAGCAAATAATAAGATTATATGACTATGATAAATCTTAATTTTATTTGCCAAAACACCTGTCATAATTCCACCACATAACCCTCCAAGAGCTAGCATACCTTGGGTTATACCATATGCTTGACTAGACATTTTTAATATCTGGGTAATAATAACTGGAATTCCAATCATAATCAAAGAACTTAAAATTAAATTAAAACAAGATATTATGCCAATAGTTTTAAAAAGCACTGGTTTATCTTTAAATATAAAATTTAAACTAGTTATAAAGTCATCTTTTACAATAGAAAAAACTCTAGATTTTGTGTCTTGTTTTGTATAAGGTATTTTTATAAATATTTCCATAATAGCAGATGCAAAGAAACATATTATACTAGCCATTAAAATAGGCATCAATCCATAAAACCCATATAAAATACCACCAATCACAGGTCCTAATAATCCTGAAAGTGAGCTAACTTGATTTATAACTGCGTTTGCCGGTAATAAATTATTTATATCTACTAAAAGTGGTATACTTGCTTGAACAGTTGGTTGATAAGCACCTTGTATTCCATATAAAGCCATCAATGTGACTATTAGCATAAATACTAAGTTGAATTCGCCTATAGAAAGTGAAAAAACTGTGACTATTACTGCCGTTATAAAGTCTAAAATCACCATAATATTTCTTTTATTAGCTCTATCTGCAATAATTCCTCCAAAAGGAGTTACTGTAATCATAGGAATCAAAGAACATGCAGACACAGCTCCAAATAAAGCTGGAGAGTTTGTAGTGTCTAAAAGATAAAGTGGTAATGCAAACCTTAAAATTGAATTCCCAAATAAGGAAATTATCTGACCTATTACCATAAGTGTAAAGTTTTGATTAAAAAGTTTTATTTTATTATTCAATTGAAAAACCTCCATATATTGAAATTATATTTCCGAACCATACATACATTCATTTGGTATGTATAATCTTAAAATTAAACTGCCACTTTGGGCAGTAATTTTTACTTTTGTTCTTTTTCAATGATAGCTCTGTATTTTTCTAACACTTCAAAAACCTTATCATCTAATACAGGAATTCCTAAATCAGAGGTTAACTTCCTAAAGAACATAAGCTTCTCTTTAAATTCTGCTTTTGTAGAATAGAATATAGCTGGATTTATCCAAATGTTCATTAAAATCATGAATGTCTCTGCTACCTCTTTTGGATTATCACTTACTATAGATCCATCTTTTATTCCTTCTCTAATAAAAGGCTCCACAAGCTGAGGTACAATATTTTCTATTGTATTGTAAAGTTGTTGAGTTAAAAATCTAGGATTTTTCATTAAATTTGGTGCTGCAGTAGCTAATTTCTCTTGCCCAGGATTTTTTAAAGAAATAAGTATCATTTGATTAAGCTTCTCTAACCCTGTATAAGAAGTCGATTCTTTTATTTTTAAAAGTTGACTATTTGATGAATCATAAAGTCTAGGTATAACAGCTTCTATTATTTCTTCTTTGGACTTAAAATGATGATAAATAGCTCCTTTGCTTAAATCTCCTAAAGCATCTACTATATCCTGAATAGTAGTGTTATCATATCCTTTTTCTAAAAATAAATCCATTGATGCATCTAGAATACGGTTTATAGTAATTTCAGGATTTTTATTTCTTGCCATTTCCATTCTCCTTTACATACTTTCGTTCGGTATGTAATAAGCATATCACCCAATTTTTACCACGTCAACAAAAACTCAAAATAAAAGCCGTATCGCTTATTTATGATACGGTTCATTGTTATTTTTTCTAGTATCTATTTACATATCAAACTCAATATTATTATAATGCAATCTATTAACTATGTTATATCTCATATTACTTAAATACTCTTTTTGAAATTCACTAAGTTCATTACCATCCCATAATTTAAGAAAAAATTTATATGAACATATTCTTCTGTACTCCAGAAATAATGGTATTTTTTTTAGCCATTCTTTACTGATATAGTTTTCTGATAGATATCCTTTAATGAAATTTTCTATAAACCTAATTTCAAAACTTTCACGTTCCTTTTTATTAGTTGCAGAAACTGTTTGTAAAGAATGATAAATAGCAATTGCTATATCACAAATATACCAACTATATAAACAATCATCAAAATCAAAAACCGTTATTTTACCATCATAAATAAAAAAATTATATTGGTGAAAGTCATTATGTATAATCCCGTAGGAATTTTTATCCTTAGGCAATTCATCTATTTCATTCACTATTTTAGTCCATATTTCAGCTAATTCATAATCACTTTTGCTTAAATCATAAATTTCTGTAAAATAAATATCTTCATTCCATTGTTTTCTTTTTACTTTATGTGTTGGATACTTATAATCTTTTGTTACAAAATGGATTCTCCCCATAGTTTTACCCCATTGATAAAACAGTTCCTCATTCCACTCATCTAAATTATCTATTTGTGGATGATGTCCATTAGCTTTTGTAAAAAGTGAAATAAAATAATACTCATTGTTATAAATAATAACTTCTACTAATTTGTTATTTATAGATGGAATAACCTCTGACACATTAATCCCTTTGGTAAAAAGATAATTTAAATAATCAATCTCAGCTTCATACTGTGGCAAATACTCATAAGTTTGTTTTGATATTCTTAAGATATACGGCTTATTTTTATTTTCTATATCATAAATTAAGTTAGTAGAATTGCCTATTTCATTAGTTTTTATATCTGACGTGTTTATATCAAAGATATTAAGAGCTTTAAGTAAAATTAAATCATTATTCTTATCCATAACCCTCTTCCCCTAATAAAATACTCACTTACATTTTAATCTTATATATTAATATTCGTTTTTACAAAATTCCTAGTTATCTTCTACGTTCTTTATTATACTTTAATTATTAAAATTACATATCAAATAAAGTTAAATTCAAATAAAAAAGCACCCCATCCAACAAATATCAGTGCTAATTTCTAAGTGCTAATTTTTATTAACTTATTACTATATACCTAAAACAAAAATAATTCAACTACGTAGTCCTCAAATAAATTTTCTAAGAATACTTAGTTTTCCCGCACTAAGTATTCTATTATTATTGCATCAGATTTCACTTTAAATCAAATTAAGTTTCTTCTAATTTAAACTTTTGTCCCTTACTTATTATGAGGTTATCCTTATCATCAACAAGTTAGGTATATACTAATATTTAAAATCTAAAAGCTTGTTTTTTAATTGATTTTCAATATTTCTTAATTCTGCTTCAGCTTCCTTACGTTTTTGACGTCCTTCTGTTTGTATATTAAGTATTTCATCAAGAGTTGAAATTAATGACTCATTAGTAGCTCTAAGTGTTTCAATATCAACAATTCCTCTTTCAGACTCTTTTGCAGTTTCTATAGTTGAAGTTTTTAATATTTCCGCGTTTTTGCGTAAAAGTTCATTGGTCATATCTGTTACTTCTCTTTGAACTCTCGCAGCATTAGCAGCGTGAGCAACTCCAAGTGCTAAAACCATTTGATTTTTCCAAAGTGGAATAGTATTTATAATTGTAGATTGTATTTTTTCAGACATTAATGAATCATTATTTTGAATTAAACGAATTTGAGGAGCCATTTGCAGCGAAATCATTTTAGTTAATTCTAAATCGTGAATTTTCTTTTCAAATCGATTACAAAGAGCCACAAAATCATTTAATTCTTGAGCATCCTGAGGATTTCCACTATTTCTTACTTTTTCTTGCAATTTAGGAATTTCTTCATTTTCTAGTTTTTGAAGTTTCTTCTTTCCAGCTAAGATATACATATAAAGTTCTTTAAAATATGCTTTATTTATTTCATACATCTTATCTAGCATAGCAATATCTTTTAAAAGCTGTATTTGATGTGATTCAAGAATGTTACACATTTTACCAATATTGTTATCTACATTCTCATATTTTACTTTCATTTGGGAAATCTTATCCTTACCTTTTTTAAAGAAACCTAAAATTCCTTTTTGCTCTTCGGATTCTTCAAAGCTCTTTAATTCATGAACCACACTAGCTAGTATTTCTCCAATTTCACCTAAATCTTTAGTTTTTACATTATTCAATGTTGACTGTGAAAAATCAGAAATTTTCTTTTGAGCACCTGCTCCATATTGTAAAATGGAATTTGAATTATTTATCTGTATTTTATCTACAAATTGATCAACCATTTTTTGTTCTTCTTCTGTAAGTTCTATTTCATCAATTATTTTTTCTTCTTTTACTTTTACATCCACAATTTCTTCTTGGAATGGTTCAAAAGTTAATTCTGGTTTTATATCAATAAAATCTTCTTTGAATTTATCACTCATTTTAATACCTCCCTTTTATTTAAAACTTACTTTTTAAAATCGTCTTCTGCTAATCCCTCTTGTTTAAATAATGTTTTAAGAACAGAAATATCTGTAGAAATATCTAAAACAACATCTTCAAATAAATCATTTAATAAATTTTCAAAAGCGCTATTAATAAGATCAATACTCTTTTCAATTTCACTTTTAGCATTTTCTATATTCTCCCTTTGAACTAATTGATTATTTATATCTTTGTATGAATTAATTAATTTTATAGTAATAGGAAGATAATGATTTATAAATTTATTAACTTCTTGTATCTTTTTAGGGTTCTTTTCAACCTGATTAAGAATTTGGTTTGCAATATTTCCTAATTTATCTAACTTTATAGCTATTTCTTCTTTATAAAGATCATTTCTTATATTTTTTATTTGTTCAATATAATTTCTTCCTACTTTAATTATAGATTCTACTTCTTCTTTCTCTGAATTATATATTTCTTCATTTAATTTTTCATTTTCACTTTCTTTATCTATTTGTTGATTTTTTAAATTTAAATAGTCGCTATAAACTTCATCATTTAACATAAAATAAGTTTTTTCTTCATCTATATGGCCTTCTAAAAACATCCCTAAGTCAATCATTTTGCTTAGGTCTTTAACAACAAAACTCTCTTTCTCTTTAGAGAATTTAGCTAGGTCATTAATTAAGAAATAACTATTGTTATCAATAAATCTCACATACTTCTTAAAACGCTTTACTCTTTTTCTTAAAGTTATCCCCCTGAATAATAAACCTAAACTTACTACAAAAAATAAAGATGAAAATCCCAAAAGAATATTGCTACTTATGATAACAATAGCACTAAATAACATATTAAATATTAGAGTTGTCAGAACTAAAAAACCAAAAACTAAACTTCCAGTCACCCCTAATAATATATAAAGTATTCCTGATATACTTCCAGCTGGTCTTTTATTGATGTATGTTGATACATCATTTTTAGGTTTTTTATTTAAACTCATATATTTTTCACTATATCCATTAAACTTTGATTTAAATTGATTTAAAGTATCCTCAGTTTTATAATTAATATCCCTTTTCAAATTAGCAAAATCTATTGCTTTAAGTGCATTGCTAACTGTAGACATAATTTGATCTTCTAAATTAGACAAATCCTTTTTATCCATTATTTTGCCTCCAGATTATTTTTCTTATAATTAACATAAGTCTAGATATATACTATTATGTTAATATTTTAAGTTTATTATATCTTATAATTTAGCTAATTGTAACCGATAAGTTAAAAGGAAAATAATACATATATTAAATATATACTTACTTATAAAAATAGTCTTAGGCAAGTTATATTAATGCCTAAGACTAAAACCCTCACTTATTTGTGATACAGTTCTTCATACCTTACTCTACGGAGCACAATTTTTATTTTAATAAAGCTGAATAATCATTTTATTTTTTCCCATAAATAACAGCTGCATTTCCTAATACCTTTTTATGCAGTAGTATAGAAGGTAACTTAATTATATTCTCAAGCTTTTCAACTTTAACTTCTATAATTTCAAGTGAATCAATAGCTTTAAAAAACTCCTCATTCTTTCCAAATATCTTTTCATCAAGAAACAAATCTAAAAACACAAACTGTCCGCCTTTATTAAGAACTTTTAAAGCCTCTTTCAATACTTTTATTTTGTCAGCCTCGTCTTTTACTTCATGAAAAGTTAAACAACTTACTACTATATCAAATTCATTTTCACTAAATGGTAAGTCAGATGCACTTGCTTGTATAAACTTAATTCTATCTGCTACACCTTCATATTTAGCATTAATTTCACATATTTGTTTTGAATATTCCCAGTCATTTCCCCAATAATCAATTCCTACAAGATATGCTTTGCTAAATGATTTAGCTAGCTTAGTTATAAGTGAAGCACTACCCACACCTATATCTAATATTTTTGCATTTTCTTTATAAGCAATCTTATTTACAATCAAATAATGTATTTTTGATTGCAAATTTCCACCTCTATCTGAAAATTGATAATAAGAATATGATATTATAAATAAAATATACAAAAATGGTAATAGCAAAATCCCAGCACTAATACGTAAAAATATATTAATTGGCAAGAATGATATTAACATTAATAGTATAGAAATTACTAAAAAAGTAATTATTTTATTTACTCTTATCCACGTTTTATAAATAGGTTTCTTAATCATAAATCACCTTCCTGAATATAAATTTAATACTAATAAAAGAAACCTTAATCATCAAATTATATAAATTAAGGTTTCTTTTATGTTTTATTTAGTTTATAACTCCTATTGACTAGTAGTAATATATTTTTTAACACCGTGCTCCATTACTTGTGGTACGGTTCATTGTTATTTATTCTAAACGCTCTATAAACTTGTTCTAATAATATCAGCTTCATCATCTGATGAGGAAATGTCATCTTAGAAAAAGATAATTTATAATCTGCCCTTTTTAAAACCTCATCCGCTAATCCTAAAGAACCACCTATAATAAACGTAATATGACTATTCCCTCTAACAGCTAATTTACTCATAGTATCCGCTAATTCCTCAGATGATAAATTCTTTCCATCTATAGCTAAAGCTATAACATAGCTATTGCTTTTTACCTTTGATAAAATCTTTTGACCTTCTTTATTTTTTACAATTTCCATATCCTTTTCACTTAAATTTTCAGGACACTTCTCATCATCTAACTCTATCATATCTAGCTTACAATACTTAGATAATCTCTTACTAAACTCTTCTATTCCTAACTTTAAATACTTCTCTTTAAGCTTCCCAACGCTTATTATAGTTATATTCATAAATGTCTCCTATTCTTATAATCTATATATATCTGATGCATCTTCTCTTAAAAGAACATCTAACTTAAGATCTTGTCCAGCTATCATGTTATTTTGTAGTAAAACTCCTTTAGTCGTTTCATAAGCTAACTCTGGAAAATTATTTTCTTTACTTAAATGTGCAAGTAATATAGATTCTGTTCCTTGATTAACTAGTTCCACGCAAAACTTAGCTGCTTCTTCATTTGATAAATGACCTATTTCAGACATAACCCTCTTTTTTAAAGCATAAGGATAAGAACCCATCATAAGCATGTTAGGATCATAATTAGATTCTAATACTACTAATTTAGATTTATATAAATGTTTCTTTAAATTTTCTGTTATACACCCTATATCTGTTGCAATAGATATCTTTTCTTGTTTATCATTATAAAAATTATATCCAACAGAATCTGCCGAGTCATGAGATGTTGAAAATGGTCTTATTATTAAATCGTCTAATGCATAAGTTTTATCATTTTCAAAAACTTTCATATTTTTATCTTTTACATCCCCTATTTTATCTTTCATTGCACACCATGTTTTTACATTTGCAAATATAGGTATATCAAATTTTCTAGATAATATCCCCGCACCTTTTATATGGTCTGAATGTTCATGCGTTATAAATATTGCCTTTATCGTATTTGCATCTATATCTAAATCCTTTAAATTGGTTGTTATTCTTTTTCCGCTAAGGCCTGCATCAACTAGAACCTTAGTATTTTTACATCCAATATAATGACAATTTCCACTACTTCCACTTCCTATAGAGCTGTATTCTAGCATGTAGCACCTCTTCTTTCTTTATACAATCATAAATTATATTATACCAAAAAAATAGAGCCTTAAAAATTTTTTTAAGGCTCTACCTAAAATTTACTTACATTTTTTTATTATATTATCTATATCTACTCCATTTTTTCTCCATAATTCCATAAATTGAGATCCATTTACATTCTTAAATTTATAAGTCTCGTAGTATTCTTTTAATACTTTGAAAAACACCTTATCTCCTACTTCTTCTCTTATATTATTAAATACTACCGCACCTTTAGTGTATACATTTAAACTATAATCCATTGAATTTTTATATTTACTTGAAGGTTTAAACATATCTTGGCTTGAATAAGATTTTGATTGCTTTTCCATAGTATCTATTAATTTTTTAGATGTCTCTTTTCCATATTTTTTTTCAAAATAAAGAACTGTAGAGTACTCAGTCAATGCTTCATCTAACCAAGGTTCATTAACTTCATCATTTCCAACTACACTATACCACCATTGATGTGCTGTTTCATGTGCTATTACATATTCTAATAAAAATTTATTTGTAGAATTGTATAAACTTTTATCTATCATAGATAAAGTAGGATACTCCATTCCACCTATGTAAAAATCACTTGCTATAACAGAATATGTATCATATGGATATTTTCCAAACATATCACTAAATATCTCTATAGAATCTTTAGCTATAGTTGTAGATAAATCTGAATAATTTTTATCTAAATTATAAGTTGAAATTTCTGTATCTTTAGTATGGTTTTTTTTAATATCAAATTTATCACTTAAAACAAATGCGAAATCCCTTACCTTATTTGCTTCTATATTATACATAGCTTTCTTATCATCTGATTTTGATTCTATGACTTTTCCAGTATTTCCAAATTTATATTTAGCTGGAGCTAAAAGAGTAACTTTAAAATTGCCTACATCACTATAAAAAGGATCTCCTATACTTTCATAGCTCTTTGTATTCCATCCTCTATCATCGTATACACAAGCTATAGGGAACCAATTTGTAACATTTATTGTATCATCTCCATAACCAAATCTACCAACTGAATTAGGTAATTTTACATTAAATTTCATATCTATAGATATTGATTCATTTTGTTTTAAAGGTTTGTCCAAAGGGATTTCCAATATATCTTCTTTGTTGCCTTCAATATTGTATTTAACTTTTTGCCCTCCAATTAATATATTTTGCATATTTATATACCCCTCATTAAATCCATTTGGATACGCTTGTTTCATTTGAGATTTTTCAAATGGAGCAAATTCTTCTTTTGAAAATGCATTTGGGTATATATGAAAATAAATACTCTTTAATTCATTTTTCGTATTATTAACATACTGTATGTTTTGATTGCACATTAATCTTTTACTTTCATCTTCCAATATTACATCCATTTTATAAGAATTTATAGTTTCCTTTTTTTCATTTAAAACAGGTTTATTAGTTTCTTTATTAAAATAAAGCAATCCCCCTAGAAAAATAATTCCCATAAGCATAAAGGATAAAATTTTCCTATTTTTCCTTCTAAAATCAACAATCAATTTTTAATCCCCCTTTGTACTAAATGAATATTTTTTTTAATTCTCTACATCATAATTTGTAATAGATTTTATGTTATAATCAATCTGAGGTGATAAAATGTTCTTTAAAGAAGTCAATGAAATAGATTTAGGCCAAACTACTATTGATAACATATTTATAGATATATTTATGCCAATGGCTAACGGATTATACGTACAAGTTTATCTTTTAGGCTATAGATATGCATGTGATGAGACTTCTAACCCTAAGTTTAATAACAATTCTATTGCAAAAAATTTAAATGTACCATTATCAGATGTATTGGCAGCTTGGGATTTTTGGGAAGACAAAAAATTAATTAAAAAACATAAAAATGATGGGCTAGACGATTTCAGTTTTTCAATAGAATTTTTAGATTTGAAAAAAATATATATTGATAATATATTAAATCCAAATCATTCTATAAAATCTGATATTAACAGCATTGTTTCTGCTGGTGAAAACCCTCAAATCAGAAAAATGTTTAATTCTATAAATCAAGTTATCGGTAGACATCTGCAACCTAATGAAAAACTTACAATTTTAGAAATGATGGATAAATATAATATGAGTACCGATATGATATTATGCGCTTATGAGCACGTTAAAGATCAAACAGGAGTTGCAAAGCCCGTTAGTTATGTAGAGGGTGTAATTAGAAATTGGTATGATGCTAGTATTTATACTATTGAAGATGTTGAAAATAGTTTTGCTCAAAGAAGCAAAAAATTTATGATGTACAAAACAGTATTTAATGAACTTGGATTTTCTAGACAAGCTACAAAAGCTGAAAAAGAAGTTATGGATGTATGGTTTGATAAGTATAAATTTGATATAGAACTTGTTTTAGAAGCTTGCTCTAAGTCTAAAAATGTTTCTAATCCTTCAATTTCTTATATAAATGGTATTATAAGAAGTTGGAACGATAAAGATATTAAAACATTAGAAGATTTAAAAACATCAGAGGAAGAATTTAAACGTAAAAAATTAGATGTAAGTAAATCTAATACAAATACAAACAATGCTTCTTCTCCTAAAGATTATAACAAAACAAAATTCCATAATTTCGAGGAAACTTTTACTAATTATTCATCAGAAGAATTAGATAAGATTATAGAAGAAAATCAAAGAAGAAAATATAAGTAGGTGATTAATTAAATGAATGAAAATATAATTAGACAAATATTAACTTCTTATGAGCGAAAAAGAGAGCAAAATGAAATAGATTTAAAAAATAGAAAAAAAGATATTTATTCAAAAATACCTAATATCGAAAAGATAGACGATGAAATAGCAAAGGTAGGTCTTAATCTTACTAAGTCTATATTATTAAATAAAAATAACAGAGAAGATATTGTTAATGAATCTAAAATAAAAATGGATAATTTAAGACAAGAAAAGGAAAGATTATTACTTAACCATGGTATATCACCTTCTGACTTAGAATTAAAACACTCTTGTAATGTCTGTAAAGATACTGGTTTTTTAAAAAACGGTAAAAAGTGTAATTGTTTTAAGCAACAAATTATAAATGAATTTTATAAGATGTCAAACTTAGATAAAATGTTAATGAAACAAAATTTTGCTAATTTTGACTTTGATGTTTTTTCTACTCAAATCACAGAAGGTAGCAATATATCCCCTAGAGAAAATATAATTAGTATTTCAGATATTTGTTCTAAATTTGTTAGTAATTTTGATTTAGAAAATGAAGAAAATCTATTATTCTATGGTGGTACAGGCTTAGGAAAAACATATATGTGCAATTGTATCGCAAAAGATCTTTTAGATAAAGGTTACTTAGTTATATATCAAACTTCATTTAAAATATTGGAAATACTAGAGGACTATAAGTTTAAAAGGGGTGCATCTACTAAGTTAATAGAGGAAAATTATAAAAACTTATTTGATTGTGACCTTTTAATAATTGATGATTTAGGTACAGAGCTTAATAACTCTTTTACGAGTAGTGAAATTTTCAACATAATTAATACTAGACTTATATCTGGTAAGAAAATTATAATTTCCACAAATCTTACTCCGCATCAATTGGGTAAAACTTATACTCAAAGAACCCTTTCTAGAATATTAGACAAATTTACTATGTTAAAATTTATAGGAAAAGATTTAAGATGGGAACAAAAAGTGACTAAGTAGAAAATCTCAGTATTTTCTTACTTAGTCATTTTTTTAATTCCTAGACAATCTTCTTATCCATATACAATTTTCCGTCTTTAATTTCAATACAAATATCTGCCATTTTAGCAATTTCATTATTGTGAGTTATCATAACCAATGTTTGCCCAAAATCTTTAACACAACTTCCTAATAAATCCATAACTTCTTCTGTTGTTTTACTATCTAAATTTCCCGTTGGTTCATCTGCAAAAATTATCTTAGGCTTATTAGCTAAAGCCCTTGCAATAGCAACTCTTTGTTGCTGACCTCCACTTAACTCATTTGGGAATTTATTAATTTTATCTCTAAGCCCTAACTTATCAATTATACTGTCTATGTATTTTTTATCTACTTTTTTATCATCTATAGATATTGGAAGTATTATATTTTCATATACATTTATAACTGGTATTAAGTTAAAACTTTGAAATATAAATCCAAATTCTTCACTTCTTAATTTTGATAATTTGTTTTCATTTAAAGTTGAAATATCTTTTCCTTTTAAAACAACTTTTCCTGATGATATATTATCTAATCCTGCTATACAGTTTAAAAGTGTACTTTTCCCACTTCCACTAGGGCCTATTATAGCTGTAAATCTTCCTTTTTCTATAGATAAGTTTATATCGCTTAATGCTTGTACTTTATTTTCACCTTTACCATATATCTTATTTAAATTTATTATCTCCAATATATTCGTCACAAAATCCCCACCTTTATTCATTTGTACTTAACCCTTCTACTATGCTCATTTTTTCTATTCTTTTTTTACATAAAAATACTGCTATTAAACACATAATTATAGATGCTATTAAAAATTCTAAACTTTCAAATATTGGCAATGTAAACTTCATAGCTTTTTCACTACCCGATAGTTCTTTACTGATTTCATTTGTAAGTTTTGCAAATTTATAAATACTCTGAGTAGCAAGTATGCTTCCCAATATAGATGCAAAAACTGCATATATTATGTTTTCTTTTACAATCATATTTTTAAGTTTTTTAGGACTCATACCTATTGCTCTTAGAGTTGCTAATTCCTTCATTCTAGTCATTATATTAGCTTTTATTATGCACAATACATTTATAGCTGATATTAGTAGTATTAAAGCTACAATTACTAGTGTTTCTTTTGTATTTCTTTCACCTTGTTTTATATAGAAGTTTTTATAATTGTACTTACTTTCAAATTTTGAAAATGAATTGTTTTTTATAACTTTTTGTATTTCGCTTTGAGCTTTTTTATCAGTTCCTTTTTCAATTTGTATATTTAATTTATTATAATTTTCTCGTCCACTTATATTTTTAAAATCATCTTCATTCATTACAACTTTTAATCCAGATGAGAATCCACCTTCTTTTAAAACGTAGTCTCCATTTAAAATTCCAGCAACCTCTATTTTTTCATCTTTATACTCTAATTTATTATTCTTTGTAACAGGTATTTTTATATTTATTAGATCGCCCACTTTCATATCATTTAGTATCTTTGTATGAGAGGAACGTTCTTGAAAAGAATAAAAATAATTTGTTACTAAAGCTTTTGGATATTTCCCTTCGCTTTTATCATATATATTTTTTCCTTTTTCAATATATTGATTTAAATTTTTTAAACTTTCATTGTTATTTCCTTCAACATCTAAATATTCTTCTAAATTTTTATTTTCATCAGCTATGCCACTTTCACTTTTATATTCTTTTGTTAAATCATTAGGGTTAATTGTAAAAAGTCCAGTTAATTCAATAATTGGTTTTAAACTTTTTACCTCTTTTATTTTTGCTATTTTTTCTGTTTCATTTTTATTAAATTTAGTAAAATTTGAATCTGCGTTATTAAAATTATGAGATAACTTTATATCGCTATTTCCCATCATCATAAGAGGCATAGTGGTACTATCTAAACTATTATCCATATCCTTTGAAGAAGCTATTGTATCTATAAAGAGTACTCCTCCTAAACTTATAGATATAATACATAGTATTGTTCTTATTTTGTTTCTCCATAAATTTTTATAAGCCATTTCTCCATTAAATCCAAATATTTTTCTTATTAATTTATAGTAAAATCTATTTTTTTGTTTTTTATTAAATTTATCACTACTTCTAATAGCCTCTATAGGTGAAATTTTTCCACTTTTATATATTGGTACTAAACTTGATATAAATACAGCTATAGTAGCCATTAACATAGGTTCATATATACTAGCTTTACTTATATAAAGATTTACAAACTTCCCATAAATAATATAAAATCCAGCATAAGAAGCTAACATTCCTATCAAGAATCCAAATATAAGACCTAATACCAATACACTAATACTTTCTATAGCAATCATAAATCTTACTTTCTTTTTAGGTAGCCCAATTGCTCTTAATATTCCTATTTGTTTTGTCATATCTAAAAGTACTATACTAAATATATTACATATAACTAATGTTGCAGCTGCCATAGGATATAACTTACGTTTTATTGTATATAATGTTTCTTTTGACATTGAGTAATTATCTAACACTTGTGTTAGTGATGCATTTACCATAAAACCTGAGTCACCTAAACCGTATTTATTTATAATTTCATTAGCTTTTCCAAAATCAGGTCTAGATGTATTAAAATATAAAGTCCCATTATGAGTTACTAGATTATTTGGTAAAATAGCTTCATTACTATTATTTTTAGTAAAAGATTTTACTCCATAATATTCATTTTCACCTGTATATCCATCTGAATTCTCATAGTAAGCATCAGGTTTTTTTACTATACCAACTAATTTAAACTTTTTATCTTTACTAAATATTTGATTTTCATTATTTTTATCAACATAGTATTTTACAATTTTAAAATCAATTTCTTGATTTAGTTCATCACTTAAACCCATTTCTTTTAATGCTTTTTGTTCTATAACTATTTCATTTGAATTTTTAGGATTACTCCCTTTTGTTAATTCATATCCATAAGAATCTAAAAAGTTTTTATTATATGAATTTAATTGTATTGATGTTCCATTTTTTCCTACAATTTTACCTAACCCCAAAATATCATTAACTTTAGTTACTTCCTTATCCTTTTTTAACTTATTAACTATATCATTGCTTAAGTTACTATATTCAACATGATAGTCACTAAAATTTTTATATGCTTCTTTTATTTCTAGTTTACTTTGTGTTTCTGGTATTACATTTAATGAAAATACCAATATTACTGCTAATGCTATACTTGTTATTAGTGCGATAGTTCTTCCTTTTTGCTCTTTCATATAAGCCATTGCCAACCTAAAACTAATCTTCAAAATGTACCCTCCCTTGTAACAAACATTTATTACCCTTTTAAAAATTCACTTTAATATATTTCCCAGGAAAAAAGCTAAGGTGTTATCTTTTACCTTTAAAAGATAACACCTTAGCTTTTTCTCTTCAATATATATAGTACAACTGGTAACTTTTAAGCCCCAACTGTCATGTTTTTGTTTAAAGATATATAAATATAAAGTTTTTATAATAATATGTTTTATTTAACTTACTTTTAAACCTTCTACTATATTAAGTTTTTCTATTTTTTTCTTAGATGCATATACCGCTAGTATACACATAATTATAGCAATTATAGTAAATTCCATTGATTCTAAAACAGGAAGCTTTATTGGAATCGTGTTATTAGATCCAATACCTTGTTTATACATCTCGTTTGCTGTAATTAAAAACTTATAATTAATATATCCACCTATTACAATTGCAATGAGGCTACTTGTTAATGCATAAATAAGTGATTCTTTAAGTATCATAATTTTTATTTGTTTAACACCCATTCCTAAAGCCCTAAGAGTTGCAAATTCATTCATTCTTATTAATAAATTAGTTTTAATTGTTATAAATATATTTAATCCTGCTATTAACAATAAAAAGGAAACTTCTATAAGTGTCGATTGCATAAGTTCTTTCATCCCATCTTCTACTTTTTGCTCTCTTGCAAATCTACTATCAATTGTTTTAAAAGAGTTTTTTTCGTTGAACATATTATTTAATTTTTTATTTACATTAGAACTTTTATCAATTTCTGATTTTATAAATAGTTCATTATATGTGTTTTTGCCTGTATAATTCATTACTTCTTGTTGTGGAACTATAACCTCTAAATTATCTTCTTCTATATCAGATACTTTAAATCGCCATGTTGTATTTAGAAAAGCTGATACTCTTACTTTAGAAGTTTTATATTCTATAATACCCTTATCATTTAAAGTAGGTACTTTAACATCGATAATATCACCTATTTCCAATCCTTTTATAGCTTCTTTATATGTATTATCTGATGAAGAATAATAGTAGTTAAAAATCATAGCATCAGGGTATTCTCCTGATTTATTATTTGATAATGGAACAGTTCCTTTATCTATAAATTCTTTAAATGAATTAAGTTTTTTATCATCATAACCTTTAATTTTCATAGAACATTCTATAACTTTATATTTATCTAAAAAACCATATTTTTCTTTAAATCCTGTTTGTAAGCTTTGTGAGTTGATGTTAATAAATCCGTCAGAATAAACTTTTGTATTAATATCTTCAACTCCATCTATTTTTAATATTTGTTCTATATCTTCATTTGTATATCCTACAAAGTTTTCATCAGTATTATAGGTATCATATTTTAACTTAAAACTATCTTGAGGAATGCTGACAATTTTAGGGTCCATATATTTAAATGGATTATTTCTAGCTTTAGACATGTCATCAATAAATAGTATTCCGCCTATACTTATTGCCAGAATAGACACTATAGCTTTTATCTTATTTCTCCATACATTTTTATATGCCATCTCTCCGCTAATTCCAAGTACTCTTCTAATCCACTTATGATAAAATCTATTTTTTTGTTTCCCACTAGATTTATCTGATTTTCTTAATGCATTTAATGGAGAAATTTTTCCTGATAAATATATTTGTATAATACTTGATATAAATACTGTAAATACGCCTACCTTTATAGCTAATAATATATTATTAAAACTTATGTATAATTTTACTTTATTAAAATCCATAAACATATAGTTATATATGTTTATTCCTATATATGAAAATACTATTCCTAATAAAATTCCTAATATCGTTCCAATTATTAACACAATAAAACTTTGAAAAGCTATTATCATTCGTATATGCTTTTTTGAAGCTCCAATTGTTCTGAGCATTCCTATTTGATTTATCATTTCTGTTAATGATATATTAAAAATATTATATATAAGAAAAATAGCTGTTATAACAACAAGAACTTCTATATTGTCTGTACTTCCTGAACTTTGCTCACTATTATATTGGTCTAGTGCAATAACTAAAAGAGTATTTTCAGAAATAAAAGATTCATCTGTTGTATAGGTTGATTTATACATTTTCTCAAACTCATTTGCTTTATTTGTAGCATTACTATGATTTGATTTTAAAGTTAAAACTCCATCATAAGTTATAAGCTTGTCTGGAAGTAAGTTTGATTTTCCTTCTTCAAAATAAGTAAATGCCCTTAAATTATAAGGTTCATCATAAACCTTAGTTGGTCTTTCAATAATACCAACTAATTTAAATTTATTTTCTTTCATAAAAACTTGATTTATATTATTTTCATCTTTATATTCTTTTTTGATTTTTAATTCTAAATATTGATTTAAATCTGGAGATAACCCCATTCTTTCTATAGATTTTTCTTCTAAAACTATTTCCCCTTCTTTCTGAGGTAATCTTCCTTTTTTTAAGCTATACATATTTCGCTTTAAATAACCTCCATTTAAAGCATTTAAATCTACCAAAGCTCCATTTTTATTTAGTATTTCACCTAAATCTGCTGATTTTGATGGATTCTTAATAGATTTATCATTTTCTAATTTACTTGCAACGTCTTTATTTACGTTGTTAAATGTTATATCATATGAACCATATGTTTTATATATATTTTCAAGTTGATTTTTACTTTGACTTTCCCTTATTGAATTAAACCCAAATACTAACATAACTGCCAGAGTAATTCCTATTATTAGTGCAGTAGTTCTACTTTTTTGATTTTTTAAGTATGATATTGCTAATTTAAAACTAACCCCCAAAATATATCCTCCCTTTAAAAAAAATTTATTTTAATACTTTTTATATACTATATTTTGCTTAATTTCTTTTTCTCTACAATTTCTCCATCTTGTATAATGATACAATTGTCTGCCATATTTGCAATCTCATTATTATGAGTTATCATAATTAAAGTTTGTCCGAATTTATCTACACACCCCTTTAATAGATGTATAACTTCTTGTGTAGTTTTACTATCAAGATTACCTGTTGGCTCATCTGCAAATATTATATCTGGTTTATTTGCTAAAGCTCTAGCTATAGCTACTCTTTGTTGTTGTCCACCTGAAAGTTGATTCGGAAATTTATGAATTTTATCTTTAAGACCTAAGGTATATATTATTTCATTTATATAATCTACATCTATCTTTTTTTTATCTAAAGATATTGGAAGTGTTATATTCTCATATACATCTATTACAGGTATTAAATTAAAACTTTGAAATATAAATCCAAATTTTCTTCTTCTTAGTATAGAAAGTTGTTCTTCTGATAATTTAAATATATCTTCTTCATTTAATAAAACTTTTCCCA
Source organism: Paraclostridium ghonii (assembly GCF_023653455.1). Lineage (GTDB taxonomy): Bacteria > Bacillota > Clostridia > Peptostreptococcales > Peptostreptococcaceae > Paraclostridium > Paraclostridium ghonii. The sequence continues at coordinate 3,179 of NZ_JAKEDR010000017.1, read as the reverse complement.
ATGTAGGTTCATCTAATCCTGCAATACAATGAAGTAATGTACTTTTTCCACTTCCACTAGGTCCAATTATTGCTGTAAACTTTCCTTTTTCTATCGATAATGTAACTTCATTTAAAGCTACTACTTTATTTTCATCTTTACCATATATTTTTGTTAAATTTATCGTCTCTAATACTGCCATAAATTTGTTCCTCCCCTTTTTATTCATTAGTTTTTAACCCTTCAATTATATTAAGCTTTTCTATTCTTCTCTTAGATATATATACTGCCAATAAACATATTATTATAGCAATTACACTAAATTGAATTACTTCAACTATAGGCATTTTAAAAGTTGCTACGTTATCAATTCCCATACCTTCACTATAATCTAAATTAACTCGTTTCATAAAAGCATAATGCTTATATATTCCTAATATAGCTGCTATTATGCTACTTAATAGACCATATATAATTGATTCTTTAATTATCATACTTTTAATTTGTTTCAAAGTCATTCCAATTGATCTTAATGTTGCAAATTCTCTTGTTCTTATTAATAAATTTGTTCTTATTGTACAGAATATATTTAAACATGCTATTAATAATATTAATGAAACTATTATCATTGTAGACTTAATACCTTCTACAGTTGAAGAATCATCTTCTTTTTCATATTGTAATTTACTCTCCATAGCTGAAAATGGTTTATTCTTTAATAGTTTTTCCAATTCAGAATTCACTTGATTTTCTGATCCTTCCTTAACTGATAAACTTACCCCACTAAATTTATTTTTACCAGATATATTAAGCAAATCATTTTGAGGAACTATAACTTCAAAATATCTTCCATTGGAGCTATCACCTTTAAACAGCCATCCTTGGTTTAATAATCCAGAGACTCTCACCTTTTGCTCTTTATAACCCATAGTATTTCCTTGTTGTACTGGTGTTTTTAAAGTAAGTATATCTCCTACTTTTATATCACTTCTTACTTTTTCAATTCTATGATCTTCTAAAACATCATAATAATAGTTAAAAACTACAGCATTTGGAATGTCGTCTGTTTTTTGATTTAATGAATCTAAACTTCCTTTTTCAATAAATTTACTAAATTTTTGTAATTGCTTATCATCATAAGATTTAATAAGCATATCATTTTCTACTGTTTTTTTACTAGCATCTATTCCATTGTATTTTTTAAAACTATTATCTAATGTATTTGAATCTGATTTTAAAAATCCATTTATTTCTATCTTTGTTTCTATATTTTTTACTCCATTTATACTTGATATTTTTTTTATATCATCACTTGAATAGCCAACCATATTAGAATCTATATTTGCACCATAGGATAACTTAAAGTCAGAATTATCCATTTTTGAAATGTTGATATTTGTGTTATTTATCCAATTACTGTTAGATGATGCCATCGTAGTTATAAAAAGAATTCCTCCTAAACTTATTGATACTATAGATACTATTGTTCTAAATTTATTTCTCCATATATTTTTATAAGCCATTGCTCCACTTAATCCAAATAATTTTCTAATTACTTTATAATGAATTCTATTTTTTTGTTTTTTATTAGACTTATCAGCTTTTCTAAGAGCCTCTAGCGGAGATATCCTACCTGATATCCATATAGGAATTATACTTGATAACACAATAGCTACAACACCTATGTATATTCCGTTTAGTATACTTTTTTTACTTATATATACTTTTGCCAAAGATGTATCTACATTTGTTGCTGTAAAGTTGAATATTTTCATTCCTAAATATGAAAATCCAATACCACCTAAAATTCCAATTATTATACCTACTACCATTACAATTAAACTTTGAAACCCAAGGATCATTCTTACATCTTTCTTAGAAGCTCCTACTGTTCTTAACATACCTATTTGATTTATCATTTCATTTAAAGATATATTAAATAAATTATAAATTAAAAATATTGATGTAATAATAACTAATCCTTTAATATTTTGTGTAGATTTACTATTTTGTGCTAAACTATAATCCGATAATGCCGTTATTAATTTTGTATTTGGTTGAAAGTCTAGTCTCCCAATATCATATTTTTTTATAATTCTATTTAAAGTATCATCTATTTGGCTTGTCCCATTTTTTAAATTAACTAGACCATCATAGTTTATTAAATTACTTGGTATTATATTTTCACTATGAGGATCAAATTTTGTAAATCCCCTTAATTCATACCAGTCATTATAATATTGACTTGGTTTATCAATTATACCTACTAATTTAAATTGTTCTTTCTTTGTAAATATTTGATGCTCTCCTTTTTCATCTATATATTCCTTTTTCACATTTAAATCAATATTTTGATTTAAATTTTCTTTTATTCCCATCTTTTCTAATGCTTTAGCTTCTAGTAATATCTCCCCTGTATGTGTAGGTAAATGTCCTTCTTTTAAATAATATCCTTGTTTATCTACAAACTCTTTACTTGAGGAGTTTAACTTAATAGATATACCTTTACTATCTACAATTTTACCTAGGTTTGCACTTGTATAAACTTGTGAAATATTGCTATCTTTTTCTACTTTATCTACTACATCAGAATTTAAGTTATTAAATTCAGCATGATAAGAACCATATAACTTATAAATAGTATTTAGTTGATTTTTACTTTGACTTTCACTTATTATATTAAATCCTACAACAAGCATTACAGCCAAAGCTATTCCTGTTACAAGGGCAAGAGTTCTCCCTTTTTGTTTTTTTAAGTAAGCTAAGGCTAAAATTTGTTCTATCCTCATAAACATTCCCCCTTTATGATATATTTGAAAAAAGCTAAGGTGCTATCTTTTACGTTTAAAAGATAACACCTTAGCTTTTTCCCTTCAATATTTATAGTACAACTGGTCCTTTTTCAGTCTCAACTGTCATGTTTTTATTTAAAGGTATATAAATTTGTAATAAAAATTTATTTTCAAAATCTTGTATTTCCAACTCTCCATAATATTTTTTTAATGATGATTTTACACTTTTCAATCCAATACCATGAATAAATTTGTCTTTCTTGCTAGTTATTATTTTATTATTTTTTATTTGTAATTTGTTTGTTTTTGAGTTTTCACATATTATAACATAATGTGATTTTACAACTGTTCCTCTTATTTTTATATATTTTTTACCTCTACTTACTTTGTTACAAGCTTCTATAGCAT
>NZ_JAKEDR010000169.1 GCF_023653455.1 Paraclostridium ghonii | reverse complement strand
CTTTTATGTACAAACAATTGTTTTTATTAAAAATAGATAAAGATAAATTCGCATCTTTATTTAGAATAATCATAAAAGTAACCACCTTAATATAATGATTTTAAAGATTTAAATAAAACATGAGAATTAAATAAAAATGTTATAATAGGAACTGCTGTAAGTATCAATATATAACCCCACAAACCTATATTAGGCATTGGAAGTATAAAGTATAGGCAAAGTGTTTGTATTACTATAGATGTGATTCCTATAACGCTAGCAATAAATTCTTTTCCAATAGAGTGAAGAATTCCTGAAATTACATGATTTAAACTTAGAAACAATGGAACTAAGCACATATATTTTAAATAAAATCCAGCAATTTTATTTTTAAATGTATATAAGCAAATTTTTTCTCCAAATAGATAAAATATTATGGAGCACAAAATTCCCATAACAAGTGTAAGAATTACAGCAAATAAAATTTTACTTTTTATAGCTTTAATATTTTTACTACTTATATCTAAAGAAATGCTTGGAATTATATTTACAACAAGTGCCGAAACTAGTATAAATGGAAGATATATAAATGGAAATACCATACCAGCTATAGTTCCATAAATACCTAAAGCTGTTGTATAAGTAATACCAGAAAGTGATAGTCTAGATGGAATTATCATAGAACTAATAGAATTAAGAACAATATTAGACATACGATTACAGGTAATCGGTATGGACATTCGTATTGTGTTATAAGATGACCTTATAAATTCTTTTATATTTATGGTATATTTATTATCTATATATGGCCTTCTAGCTAATCCTAGAGTCATAAATGATAAGCTTATACACTCTCCTATAGATATACCTATAATAGCTGATAAACAAATTAAAGTTGGGGATTTAAAGTTTTTTACTATTAAATAAACAAATACAATTTTTGAAATTTGCTCTAAAATTTGGGAGATAGCTGGGATATCAACTTGTTTTATTCCATAATAATATCCTCTTACAATATTTGAAATTGTTATAGCTATTATAGATGGACACAGAGCTAGTATAAATATAGAGCTAGTATTACTATGTAATAACCTAAGAGATAGAATATCAGAACTGATTGCAACAATCAAGGAAATCAATCCTGCTATAAAAAATGATATATATATTGCTGAAATAAAAAGCGAATTTGTACTATGTTTATCATTAAATGCCTTTTTTCTTGCAACTAAGCAACTAAGAGCAGTAGGTATTCCTGTTGTAGTAAATGCTATACATATCATTAAAAAATTAAACACCATGTGATATATTCCTAGGTGAACCTGTGATAAATTATTTGATAAAAATATCTTATATAAAAACCCTAGTATCCTAACTATAAAATTAGACAAAAAGAGCACTAAAGTTGAATATACAAGATTAGGAATTTTCAAATATATCACCTCCTATCTTAAGTTATATTCAATAATTAGTATAAAAATGAAAAAATAATAACCCATATCTAAAAAGACAGAGTTATTATAATATTATTTATTTAAAATGTTTTTTATACTTACAAAGCTTGGTTTCATTTCATTAAATGATGAAATATACTTAAAACCAAGTCCATCTAGTTTATTGTATATATAGTCAAACTTATAAGCAACCTGAGAAGGTATATGGGAGTCTGAACCAGTTGTTATTATTTCACCACCAAGATCTTTATACATTTTTAGTATGTAGTTTGAAGGGGTTAAGTCTTTTAGCCCATATCTAAAACATGATGTGTTAATTTCTATGCCTTTTCCATTATGAATAACTTCTTTTAAAATTGATTCTAATATATCTGAAAACAGTTTATCATCAAGTTCTTCTTTGTAATTTCCGTATCTTTTAATTAAATCAAGATGTCCTAAAACAGAGTAGTCATTATAATTTTTTACTATGTAATATAAAAGTTCATAATATTTTTTATAAGCTTCATGTTGAGACTTATCATCAAAGTAAGTTCCGTTGTATAAATCTATTTTATCTATTGCATGCATGGAACAAATTACAAAATCAAATGGATAACTTTTTATATCATTTGAACATTTGCTAATTATATGAGGTTGAACTCCCATTTCAATTCCTTTTTTTATATTAATTTGATCTTTAAACTTATCTTTTAGATTATCAATATTTTTAAGGTAAGATATATAATCAGTTTCAAATTGAACGTCACTTATTATGTCATAATCAATATGATCGGTGAAACAAATTTCCTTTAGCCCCAAATCAATAGATTTTTTGACCATATTTTCCATAGGTGTTTGACTATCTCCAGAAAAGTTTGAGTGCATATGATAATCGTAGTACATAATTAGTATCCCCTTTTTTTATAAAATTTGGTATTATATATACATAATAATATCAAATATAGTTATATGCATCAATAAACGTATATACAAATAATATCATTTGAAGTGGTGATTAAATGGATAAATACAAGTTAGTAATAGAAGAAAATAGTCCCAAGTACTTACAGATTTACAATCATATAAAAAAAATGATTACAAATAATGAAATAGGTGAAAATAAAAAACTTCCACCGATAAGATCTATAGCAAAGTTTTTAAGTGTTAATAACACTACAATAGTAAAGGCATATGAACTATTAGAAAAAGAAGGATATGTATATAAGATTATTGGTAGTGGAACATTTGTATCTGACACTAGCGTGAAAAATAAGAGTAATGATAAGATGTCTATGGAGGGTATAATAAGATTTGATAATGGGAATCCTTCAATAGACATGTTTCCATTAGAAGAATTTAAAAAATCTATAAATATAGCTCTTGAAAAAGAAGGTAATTCTATGTTTGAATATGATGATGGATTAGGGTTTACAAAGTTAAGAGAAAAACTTGTACAATATTTAAAAATATTAAATATAAATACAACTAGAGATAATATACAAATTATTTCAGGAGCGCAACAAGGAATAGATATAGTATGTAAAGGTTTGATAAATTATTCAGATCTTGTATTTGTTGAAGAACCTACATATAGAGGAGCACTTGAGGTATTTAAAAATAGAGGGTCAAAGATTATAAGTATACCGATGTTAGAAGATGGAATAGACATAGGTATACTTAAATTAAAACTTGAAAAAATAAGACCTAAGATACTTTACACAATGCCTAACTACCAAAATCCAACAGGTATATCTTATTCAGTATATAAAAAGAAAAAGCTAATTGAACTGGCTGAAAAATATGATTTTTATATATTAGAAGATGATTTTATGAGTGATTTAAGGTTTACATCTATAGAGCATTTTCCTCTTAGAAGTTATGATGATAAGGGAAGAGTAATTTATATAAAAAGTTTTTCAAAATTACTTATGCCAGGGATAAGAATAGGACTAGTTGAAATGCCTAACGAAATTTTAAATAAAATTTTATGGGCTAAGTATTCTTCTGATATATCAACGTCAGGGATAATTCAAAGATCAATGTATTACTATATGGAAAACTTCAACTGGATAAATTACATAAAAAATATAGAAAATGCTTATTATGAAAAGTTTAAATTAGCGCTAGAACTTATACAAAATAAATTAGGTGATAAATTAAAATTAAAGATACCTACAGGTGGAATAAATTTCTTTTTAGAATTGCCAAGAGGATATTCAGCTAAAGCATTTAGCAAATATTTAAGAAAAAAAGGAGTGGCTATTTTATCAGGAGGACACTTCTTTGATACATCTATAGACGATAGATTTTTTAGAATAAATATTGCACAAACAAGCTTATATGAAATACAAAAGGGAATAGATATAATATGTGATAATATAGATGAGTTTTTAAGAAATTATAAAAATATAGAAGAATTTAAAGAAAATAAATTATTTTTTTAGGAGTGAGATAAATGAATAACGAATTTGATAAAAATAAACTAAACAGAATAAACGAATTAGCAAAAAAACATAAAGGTGAAGGATTAACAGAGGAAGAACACAAAGAAAGAGAAGGATTAAGAAAAGAATACTTAGAACACTTTAGAGGTCACTTTAGATCAAGATTAGAAAACATAAAAGTAGTAACGCCACAAGAGTATGAAGAAGCTATGAAAAATAAGAAAAATTAGAAAATTTTAATATTTGAAAAATATAAGTGTGCTATAATTACCACAAGGGGATTTTAATAAAGAAAGGGAGTATTAGGTATGAATTTAAGACATGAATTTAAGAATGCATGGGACCAAATTAAAGAAAACAAAGAACTTGAATCAGTAATGAACTACTCAGATGAATACATGAAATTTTTAGATGCAGGAAAAACAGAAAGAACTTCAGCGAGAGAAATCATAAGACAAGCTAAATCAAATGGCTATATATCAATAAATGAGGCAATAGAAAAAGGTTGTTTATCTGCAGGAACTAAAGTATATGCAGAAAATAAAGATAAAGGTGTTGCTTTATTTGTAATTGGACAAGAAGAATTACAAAAAGGAATGAGAATTGTTGGTGGTCATATAGATTCGCCAAGATTAGATTTAAAACCTAATCCATTATATGAAGATGGAAATTTAGCTCTTTTTAAAACTCATTACTATGGTGGAATAAAAAAATATCAATGGACAGCACTACCACTTGCAATACATGGTGTAGTTATATTAAAAGATGGAACTAAAGTTGATATATGTATAGGTGAAGAAGATACTGACCCAGTATTTTGTATAACAGATTTATTAATACATTTAGCAGGAGATCAGATGCAAAAAAAATTAGCTGATGGAATAACTGGAGAAGGATTAAATCTTCTAGTAGGGCATATGCCACTAGAAGGAGAAGAAAAAGATGCAGTTGCAGCTAATGTATTAAAATTATTAAATGAAAAGTATAACATGACTGAAACAGACTTCTTAACAGCTGAAATAGAAATTTTACCAGCTGGTAAAGCTAGACACTTAGGATTTGATAAAGGGATGGTTATAGCTTATGGTCATGATGATAGAGTTTGTTCTTATGCAGCTGTAAAATCTATATTTGATATTGAAAATCCAAAATATACTGCAGTAGCATTATGTGTAGATAAAGAAGAAGTTGGATCTCAAGGAAATACAGGAATGCAATCTAAATTCTTTGAAAATGCAGTAGCAGAACTTATAAACTTACAAGGAGATTATTGCGACCTTAAAGTAAGAAGAGCTATGGCAAATTCAAAAGTGTTATCCGCTGATGTTTCAGCAGGATTTGATCCAACATATTCAGATGTTTTAGATAAGAGAAATGCATGTTTTATGGGACATGGTTTAGCTTTAACTAAATATACAGGAGCAAGAGGTAAAAGTGGATGTAATGATGCTAATGCTGAATTTGCTTCAGAAGTAAGCAGAATATTTAATAAAGCTAACGTTGTTTGGCAAATATCAGAACTTGGTAAAGTTGACCAAGGTGGCGGTGGAACTATCGCTTACATATTAGCTGAATATGGTGCAGAAGTAATAGACTGTGGAGTTGGAGTATTAAATATGCATGCGCCATATGAAATAGTTTCTAAAGCAGATATATATGAAATGTATAAAGGCTATAAGGCATTCTATACAATAGAAGCTTAATATAAAAAAAGATAAGTGATTAATCACTTATCTTTTTTTATACCTCAGAAATTATATTTAATTTTAAACTTTGGATAAATACAATTTCCAACTTATAAACTTAAGCAGTAGATAGTTTTTTAAAGGGAATTGACGACATAAAGAGGTCAATCAATGAAAGTTAATTTTTTATGTGTTCTAAATTAAAATAATCACATATACCATCCAAGAATTTATATTCTAATGGAGTAAAAGTTTTTTTCTTTGAGTATATGAAATAAAATTTTCTATCAAAATTCATATTTTTAACTTTATAAAAATTTAACTTATTTGCTTTTACATCTTCTATTATAGAAGTATAAGAAACAAAAGAAACTCCAAGTCCTAACTTAACCATTTCTTTTATAGATTCATTAGATTCAACATAAGCAATAGTGTCTAAATGATTAATTGGTATTTTATTCGATTTAAATTTATTTATCATTATGCTTTGAGTTCCAGAGCCATCTTTTCTCATTATAAATTTTAGATCATAGAGCTTTTCTATGTCGATAAAATTATTTTTATTTTCTATAAATAATTCTTTTGGAGTTATTAATACAAGCTCATCATCTATCAAGTCTATATATTCAATTTGTTTATTATTCACTTTAGAACCTACAAATCCAAAACTTATACGTTCATTTAATATTTCAGATATGGCATCTTGAGAATCATAACGACTTATACTAAATTTAACATTAGGATAATTAGTATAAAAGTTTTTTAAAAAATCAGGAAGTATATAAGTTTCAGGTATAGAACTACATGCAAGATCTATTACACCTTCTATTTTGCCGCTATATTCTTTTATATCATAAACAGCTTTTTTACAATTATTTAATATATAAATAGCGTGCTCATATAAAATTTCCCCAGCCGTTGTAAGAGTTATGACTTTATTATTTCTATTTACGAGTACTGTATCAAGGCTCTTTTCAAGATTTTGAATATGGGCACTAACTGTAGGTTGTGTAAGAAAAAGCTCTTTAGCAGCTTTAGAAAAGCTATTATACTTAGCGACGGCTACAAACACTTCAAGTTGTTTTAAGTCCATAATAATATCCTCCCTATAAATATGTCCATACATATTATAACACACACAAGAGTTCATATGAAAAATAAAAATTAAATGTAAATATGAGGAATAAGTCTTACAAAAATATTACAATATAACTTTTTAGGTTATTTAATGTAAATAAATAATATATAATTAAATATAATTAAATTTAGGAGGATTAGTGTATGAAAAAAATTTTATTAATTAGCACGATGCTAATTGTCATACTAATGTTCTCGGGATGCAGTATGAATAAGGGAAAAAAGATAGATAAAGCTACACAATTAAAAAATATCACTAAAATTCAAAATGATGTTAGTGAAGTAATGGGGAAAGATTATGAATATGTTATAACAAATATGGGAGATCCATATATGACAACATATTATATAAATACAGAAAAATATGGAGATTATCAGAGCTTAGATAAAGAGGGGATATTAAAAAATATAAATATAGAAATGGTATATCCAAAAGATGGATATAAAAGTAGTGCTTTATATATAGATATAAACAAAAATAAAGTTGTTGGGGTAGAAAGTGATGAATTTGTTGGCTTAACATCTGGGTTTGAAAATTTACCTGAAAAAGCAAAGTCAACTAATGTAATAATTGATTTTTATAATAATCAGTCATTTATTAACTCTAGTGAAGTTGATTTTAATTCAGTAAAATCATATATAGGAAAAAATATTGAAGAATTAACTAAAGAAACTAAATTAAATATGCCAAATGCAGTTGCATATAGCAAAAACAAAGAAAAAATCATAAATTATTTTATTATGAAAAATAAAAATGATAACTCTATTTCTGTTATATCTGTAACTGAAGAGAATGAAAAAATAATAGATATATCAAAAGTATCAGATGCTTCAATAATAAAAGAGTTAATAAATATGTCAAAATAAAAAATGATCTCTATATTTAAT
>NZ_JAKEDR010000168.1 GCF_023653455.1 Paraclostridium ghonii | reverse complement strand
ATTATAGAAAGGATATAAATGATTAATAAAACTAATACAAAAGATTTATTTACAATAGGCGAAATAGCTATTTTATTTGATATTAATAAAAAAACATTAAGATATTATGATGAAATAAATTTATTTAAACCAAGTTACATAGATGAAAAAAATAATTACAGATACTACACAACAAATCAATTTGAAAAATTAAATACTATAATTTACTTAAAAAATATTGGAATACCATTAAGTTCAATAAAATTCCATTTAAACAATAGGAGTATAAGTAATACGCTTAATTTATTTGAAGTTCAACAGGATATAATTGAACAAAAAATAGAAGAACTTAAGTTCATACAAAACAAAGTAAAAAGCAGGATTAATAAAATAAAAGATTCTCTAGATTATAAAAAGCTAAATAAAATTATAGAAATAGATATTGAAGAGAGGACTGTTGCTGTATTAAAAGAAGCAGTGAAAACAAATAAGGATTTAGAGATATCTATTAGAAAGCTAGAGAATAAAGCTAATAAAAAATCATCTATATTTTTAGGAGAAGTAGGTGTTTCAATATGTAAAGAAAAATTAAAAAATAAATTATTTAAACAGTACGACTCAACATTTATATTTGTAGAAAATCAAGATTATAGTAACGAAATAATTAAAGTTTTACCTAAAGGTAGATATGCATGTATAAGATTTAATGGATTACATGAGGACTCTCACATATATTACGAAAAACTTTTAAATTATATAGAAGAAAACAACTACGATATCTTAGAAGATTCAATAGAAATAACATTAATTGACTCTGGATTAACTACTAACACTTCCGAATTTGTAACAGAAATACAAATATTAGTTAAAAAATATTGACATTCCAGTAACTAGAATGTTTATTATTTTTATAATAAGTATTGTAGTAAAATATGAGTTATTTGCTTTACTAAAACATAACTCAAAGTTTTGGAGGATGAATATGAAATTTAGAGTATCAAGTGAAGTTTTTAAAAAGTTAGATAATGTTTGTTTTGGGGTTATAGTAGTAAATGGAATTGATAATACCTTAGAAAAAAATGATATTATAGAAAAATTAAATCAAGAAATAAAAAACTGTGAAAATAAATTAAAAAATATAAAGATTAAAGAATTAGAGGATATACTACACTATAGAAACGCATTTAAAAAAATAGAAATCAATCCAAATAAGTTTATGAGTTCTATTGAAGCTATGCTCACTAGAACATCAAAAGGAAAAGGGCTACCTAGCATAAGTCCTATTGTAGATTTAGGAAATACAGTATCTTTAAAATATATGGTTCCATTAGGAGCACATGATATTGATACATTAGATGGAGATATTGAAGTTAGGTTTTCTAAAAAAGGAGATACTTTTATTCCGTTAGGAACTGAAGAAATAGAAACTTTAAAAGAGGGTGAATTAATTTATTCTGCTGGAGATAATGTAAGAACAAGAAGATGGATATGGAGACAAAGTGAGCAAGGAAAGATTACTAATGAAAGTAAGAATATATTTTTCCCTATAGATGGATTTACAAATGAAAATTATGACAGAGTTATTTCTGCAAGAGATGAATTAGCAAGTTTATTAAAAGATGTGTTTTCTTGTGATGTAAAGGTAGGGTTTGTAGATAAAGATAATACTGAATTTGAAATATATTAATAATAAATTAAATACATTAAAATAAGTACAGATTAATTTTAAAACTAATCTGTACTTATTTTAATGTTCATCTAAGGTAGTTTTTAGATTTTGAATGGAATATAATGAGATTATGTAATAGTCTATAAAAGGTATATAGTTTTAATATATAAGGGAGATATTTGTATGATTAGATTTGAGATAAATACAAAAGATAGGTTTGGGATTACAACGGAAATTTTGTACAAGCTTTACAATAAAAAAATAGATTTAGTATCTATGGAGGTTTTTCCTAAGAAAGTTTGTATAAAAATGAATAATATTGATGTAGAAACTAAAGAAACACTAAAAGAAGCTATTTGCAGTATAGCCGATGTAATATCAGTAAATGAAGTAGAACTTTTATCATATGAAAAAAATGAAAGACAACTTCTTGCTGTTATTAACTCTGTAGATGAAGGAATTATATCTATAGATAAAGATTTTAAAATTAACATATTCAATAATTACTGCCAAAAACTATTCAATTATAAAAAAGTAGAAGTAGTAGGTAGGGATATTAGAGATATTGTTGGCAATGATGATATAATTGTAGAATTGCTTAATAAAGGGCAAGAGTATGAAAATGTAAAAGCTAGCTTAAAGAATGGAGATACTAAAAGTAGCTACATTACTACAGGTAGGAGAATAAGTAATGATTATGATGAAACTGTAGGAGCTGTTATTTCTATTAAAGATGTGAATAAAGCTAAGCAGCTTGTAAAAATAATAAATACAAATAATGATGGACCGTTTAAAGATATAATAGGAAATAGTAAAAGCATGGGAAAGGTAAAGAAGATAACAAGAACTATAGCTAAAAGTAATTCTACAGTTTTATTAAGAGGAGATAGTGGTACAGGTAAAGAGTTGTTTGCAAATGCTATACATAATTTAAGCGATAGAAAAGATAAGAGATTTGTAGCGATTAACTGTGCTGCTTTACCAGATAGCTTACTAGAAAGTGAGTTATTTGGATATGAAAAAGGAAGTTTTACGGGAGCTATGCAAAGTGGTAAAGAAGGTTTATTTAAGGAAGCTAATGGTGGAACTATATTCTTAGATGAAATAGGAGAGTTATCAATGATACTTCAAGCAAAACTTCTTAGAGTTCTTCAAGAAGGTAAGATAAGAAAGATAGGGAGTAGTAAGGAAGAAGAGGTAGATGTTAGAGTTATAGCAGCTACTAATAAAAATCTTGAAAAGATGATAAAGGAAGACGAGTTCAGAGAAGATTTATATTATAGATTAAATGTAATTCCTATCAAAATACCGAATTTAAAAGAAAGATTAGAAGATATACCTATATTAGTTCAGTTTTTCATAAATAAACTTAATAAAAAATTAAAAAAAGATATAAAAGGATTTGAAAAGGAATTTATAGATGATCTAATGCGTTATGATTGGCCAGGTAATGTAAGAGAACTCCAAAACTTAATTGAGAGATCTATGAATCTATGCAATGGGGAGATTTTAACAACTCAACACATTGTTATTGATTCTATATATAAAGATGAAGATATTACAGAAAATTTTGTTGATGAAGAAGTAGTAGAAATTAAGTCATTAAGAGAAGAAATAGAAAAATATGAAAAAGAAATAATTTTAAAAGTATACAATAGTAACAAAAGTTATAGAGCAAGTGCAAAAACACTTGGGATATCACATACGGCAGTAATGAATAAAATTAAAAAATATAAAATAAGAGAAATGAACATGTAAAGTTTTGTTTACGGTTGTAAACAAAGCTTTACTGTAAAATTAATAAATGTAAATATATATTTACAATATGAAATTAAGCTCAAAAAATAGATATATAGTTCTAAGGAAAAGGTTTCGAAGAATAGCGGATTTTCAATGATTTTGCGTTTTTAAAAAATAAAAAATATTGTTTTATTAAAATGGGGAATTGGCATGGTAGTTGCGTGTATGTAATAGCGTAAATAAAGTTTAAGGGGGAAATCAAAATGGAAAATTTAAATAATAAAAAATTCGCAACAAAAGCTATACACGGAGGGCATAAAAAGGATCCAGTATCAGGGGCTTTAACTACACCTATATATCAAACATCAACTTTCGTATTTGATAGTGCTGAACAAGGTGGAAGAAGATTTGCATTAGAAGAAGAAGGATTTATATATTCAAGACTTGGGAATCCAACTAATATGCAACTAGAGGAAAAAATAGCATTATTAGAAAACGGAGAAGCTTGTATGTCAACAGCTTCAGGAATGGGTGCTATAACTTCAGCTTTATGGACTGCGTTAAAGGCAGGAGATCACGTAGTTGCAAGTAAAACTTTATATGGTTGTACTTATGCAATGTTCAATCATGGGATAAACAGATATGGAGTAGAAGTTACTTTCGTTGATGCAACTAATGTAGATGAAATAAAGGCTGCTATGAAAGAAAATACTAAAGTTGTTTACTTAGAAACTCCAGCTAACCCAGATTTAAAATTAGTTGATATAGAAGAAATATCTAAGGTAGCTCATACTGTAGAAGGTTGTATGGTATTTGTTGATAATACTTTCTGTACTCCATACTTACAAAGACCACTTGAATTAGGAGCTGACGTTGTTGTTCACTCTGCTACTAAATACTTAAATGGACACGGAGATGTTATTGCAGGTTTTGTTGTTGGTAAAAAAGAATTTATAACTCAAGTAAGATTATTTGGAGTTAAGGATATGACTGGTTCTGTTTTATCTCCATTTGATGCGTACTTAATATTAAGAGGTATGAAAACTTTACAAGTAAGAATGGATAGACATACTAAAAATGCTATGGAAGTTGCTAAATTCTTAGAATCTCATCCAAATGTAGAAATGGTTAGCTATCCAGGATTAGAAAGCTTCCCACAATATGAACTAGCTAAAAAACAAATGGATATGCCAGGAGGTATGATAGCATTTGAAGTTAAAGGTGGACTTGAAGGTGGTAAGAAATTCCTAAACTCTTTAGAGTTATGTGTTCTTGCAGTTAGTTTAGGAGACTGTGAAACATTAATACAACACCCTGCTTCAATGACTCACTCTCCATATACTCAAGAAGAAAGAGCGGAAGCTGGAATATCAGAAGGATTAATAAGAATATCTGTTGGTCTTGAAGATGCAGAAGATATAATAGATGACTTAAAACAAGGTTTAGATAGATTATAGAAATAAATTTTAGCTAGACTGTGTATTAAATATTATTATATCATAGCTTAAAGGGTTTATGACATATGTCATAAACCCTTATTATCTTTAAAATTTAAAATATATATTTAATTTAAAAAAGATTTAGTTTATTTTAATTTGAAAAAATTTAAAGCTTTTTCTTTTTCTTCCTCACCAGCGAGCCAAGTTTTTATAAAAGGATATTCTAAAATAACATCGAAATCGTTACTAACATTAAGTTTATGAATTATAATCATATAACTTGGAGTTGGAATTATTTCATGAATATAGCTTATTGCACCCCAATGGTCATCTTTTACAGGATATCTTAGGCCTAAAAGAAAGTTTTCTACTGTATAAATAAAAGCATAAAATGATGGAGAAGGATGGTCCATATTAGCTAAAATATCTCTATTAGCATCATACATATATCCTTTTTGAGATAAGATACATTGTAAGTTTTTATAATTTTCAATATTATATAGTTGTTCTATATAGTCAGGGCTAAACATGTTATCACTATCAATTCTTATATGAAATACGTATTTATATGGGCTAATAATTTCTTTTATTAAATTATCTCCATCATCTGTAAAAATGATATTATCAGGTAATTTTGGATATCTAGAAAGGGAATCAGCTATGATATCTTTTGTTCCAGGTGTATGCCTTAATATACATTTGAAATCTTGATTAGTTTGATTTATAAGGCTTTTAGCTGTATAGTCCATAAATACATCTATTCGTGGGTCTATCCATTCTTTTGTTTGAGCTTTCTGGGATATTGGGGAGTAAAGAATTTTAAATCCACACCAAAAAGGATGATCTAATATATTGAAAGGAATATCTATAATCATTATCTTCTCATTAAGCATAAAAATTACACTCTCCTATAAAGTTATAAGTTAGATAAAAAGTATTATCTAGTTTATAATATTCATAGTTTATAATTATTGTCACATTTTGATTTATTAAGACCATTGAAGAAATACACATAGGAAATATAAATAATATAAGGTTGATATATAGTATTTTTCTATAAGATTTGGCGATTTATAGCATATATGATAAAATGTTGGTGGGAATTTTTCATAAATTAAAAATTTTTAGATTTATTTTTATTTAAAAAGTAAGAGAATTATTGAAATTATCTTCAAAAATAAGTATTTTTAAATAGTGAAAATCATAACGGAGGAATATGTATGAAAAGAAAGCTAATTAGTGCATTGCTTGGAATTACAATGGTATCAACAATGGCAGTAGGATGTGGAAAATCTTCAAATGATTCAGGAAAGGTAGAAAAAGAAAAATCAAATGTAAAAGCTGAACAAGTAGATACTAAAAAAGTATTTGTATCTCCGCAGTGGGTACAAAGTGTAATAGATGGAAACCAACCAGAGTCTAAAAATTACGAAATATTAGAAGCTTCATGGGGAAGTTATAAAGATAGTCCAACTTATACAAAAGGACATATTCCAGGGGCTATACATGTAGACACTTCAAGTGTTGAGTCTGAACCAATGTGGAATATATCAGATCCTAAAGTGGTTGAAAAAGGAATGTTAGATTTAGGAGTTACAAAAGATAAAACTATTATATTATATGGGAATGATATTTCTGCTGTAAGTAGAGTTGCATATGCATATCTTTGGGCAGGAGTTGAAAATGTTAAAGTATTAAACGGAGGAATTGATGCGTGGGAAGAAGCTGGATATAAGACAGAAACTACAGTAGAAAAAGCAACTCCAGCAAAAGATTTTGGAACTACTGTTCCTGCACATCCAGAGTATTGGATGTCGATAGATCAAGTTCAAAAAAAATTAAAAGATGATTCTAATTTCCGTTTAGTAAGTATAAGAAGTAAAGTAGAGTTTGATGGAAAAACAAGTGGATACACTTATATTGATAGAGCTGGTGAACCTAAAGGTGCAGTTTGGGGGCATGCGGGAAGCGATCCGTACAATATGCAAGATTACTTACATAAAGACGGAACTGTTATAAGTGCTGAAGAAATGGAAAAGTTATGGTCAGGTTCTGATATTAAAAAAGATAACGAACTTTCATTCTATTGTGGGACTGGATGGAGAGCTTCAGTTCCTTGGTTAATTGCTTATGATGCAGGATGGGATGGAATAACTGTTTATGATGGTGGATGGAATGAATGGCAAACTCATGGGAATCTTCCTGTACAAGTAGGAGATCCTAATAGTGGAGATTGTCAATATACTACAGTAGATAAACTACCAACAGATAAAGCTGCAAAAAAATAAATAATACACAATAATATAAAATATATTATAATAGGTATAAGCACTGCATTAACTGTAGTGCTTATCTTAGATTTTAGATAAGGAAGTTGATATTATATGAGAACAGGAAGGAAGATTTTTTATATACTAACAAATATATTACAACTATTAATGTTAGTTGGAGCGTATATGGTAAATTATTTTACGCATACAAAGATGGGTATGTTAAGGCACGTTGTACATAAAAATTATGTATGGGAACAAAAGTACCCTATAGCAACTATAAAATACGCAGCTATACTATCGATAGTTATATTGATGTTAATTGTATTGATACTATATTTAAAAAGAAAGCCTATGCTTGAAAAGGTAGTAACTGTAATGAGTATTACTATGATTGTATTTGTACTTATTTTTTCGGCATTTACATTAATATATTCGTCAGAAGAAGTAAGAGCATTTTATTATATAAGTTCTATACTTGGAGTAATAGCACTAATTCAAATTATAAAAACTTTTATAGGTGTTATTTGGTATAAGAATTAAAAGTAGTTTTTATAT
>NZ_JAKEDR010000167.1 GCF_023653455.1 Paraclostridium ghonii | reverse complement strand
AAAAATTTTATAATTTCGTTAGGCTTGTTTACTATGCCTATTTTTAATAATTGAAACCAAATATTAACCTATCGGTTTATTAATCTCTTCGAGAATAATTTTTATC
The DNA here is from genome assembly GCF_023653455.1 of Paraclostridium ghonii. Classification (GTDB taxonomy): domain Bacteria; phylum Bacillota; class Clostridia; order Peptostreptococcales; family Peptostreptococcaceae; genus Paraclostridium; species Paraclostridium ghonii. The sequence continues at coordinate 7,576 of NZ_JAKEDR010000167.1, read as the reverse complement.
ATATCTAATTAACAGAACCATAATACTTCTTGCCATCTATGTTTTTCCATCCATTTTTAATTGCATTAGCTTCACTATTTTCTTCCTTCTTAGGTGTATTTTCACTTTTTGAAGTAGTTTCTTTTTTTATTTCTGCTTTATTCTCTTTTTTTGTCTCTTTATTTATTTTTACTTTTGTTTTTTTCTTTATTTCTTCTTTTGCTTTTGTTTCTGTTTTTAAATTTTCCTTAGATGCATCTTCATTTTTCTTACCATTATTTTCTTTATTCTGACTCTCTTTCTTTTCTGATTGTTGATTTTCTTGTTTATTATTACTTTCTGCCAAATTAGTAGGTTTCGTTGCATCCTGTTTTTCAGATATAGGTTTACTACACCCAACTAATAAAAATAAACAAATAACAGTAAATATAACCCCAAATCTAGTACTCATAATTCCCTTTAAACCTCCTAAAAAATAAATATACTTTCAATTAAATTATATTCCTCATATTTATATTAAGTGGTAACAATAACATTACAGTTTAATTTACTCTACTTCATAAGTACACCACCAATCAGTAAGTTCCATAAGTGCTGCCATTTCTTTTTTAACTCTATCTTCTCCTTTAAAACCGCCTGTTCTTATTCTCCAATCACCAGCCTTTTACTTCTCTAATTCTAAATCTCAACCAGTTAAACCATGTAAATAATCTAGTTGTTTGTGTGCATTTTCCTTAGCACAAAATCCACCAGTAATTATATTATAAATACCTTTATCTTGAACAGGAGGTATACTATCAAATTTAACGCCTAAGTAATTACATATTCCTTGAGCTATAGCTGTTGCAAACTCTTCTTATTTATTTTTTAGTAAACTAGCATCTTCTGTATTAGAAATAAATGCTAGTTCTACCAAACAGGCACTCATATTAGCATATCTATTTAACGCATCTTGAGTAGGATGCCCATAATTATTTTCTACAACTGAAATAACTGCACATTCTGGTTTTGCTTTATTTTAAAATGCTTGTGTACTTGAACCTCTAGATCCATGGTGAAGAACTGACATAAAATCTACATTTGGAACTAATTCTCTGTTAACCATATCATTTCCAGCTTCTGCTTCTATATCACCTGTAAATAAGAATTTTGTATTTTTATATCTAAATAAGTAACTACACTATCATCATTATTATCTGTAAAATTTTTTGGAGACTGTATAAATTTCATGGTTGCTCCACCTATGTCAAATGTACTTCCTAGAGTACTATCATTTATTGTGCATCCTTGTTTATTTGCTAAAGACAGTACAGCTTGCCAAGTGTTTGATTTGTTTCGAGTGTCTTTTGGGTATATAAAATTCTTAACATTTAAATCTTTAAGTACCGATTGCATTCCACCTATATGATCTGCCTCTGGATGTGTGGCTATAAGATATTCTAAATCTATATTACTTTCTTGTGATTTTAAATAGTTTGCTACAGTATCTCCATAATTACTTTTACCTGCATCAATTAAATCATCTGTTCCATCTGGAAATTCTATGTAAATAGACTCTACTTGTCCGACGTTTATATGATGTACTTCTAATCGTTGTCTATCAGCTAAAGGTACTAATCTACTCTCCGTAATTAGTCCAAGTACTAATGCAACTGATACCAATTTTTGTTTAAACTTCATATATATTTTACCCTATTAATATTATCATTTGCCATTATATCGCATAAATCATGTCTAAATTTACAATTTTATGTAATATTTTACCTTGATTAGAATAATTTAACAATGTATTATATATTATGTACTTAAATTTATAATTAAAGGGGAATTAATAATGAGTAACAAAAAACTATTTTTTATTGCTTTAGTAGGAATTATATTCAATTTTGGTATATTTACTTCTAATGCTACCGAAAAAACAACCGCATCGTCATCATCAGAGGTTTTTTCTAAATATTTAACTATCAACCCGGGAGAACGTACAACTTTAAAGTTAGACGGTAAAACTAGATATATAATTACCATTCCTATCCCTCAAACTGGGTTAATTGATTTTAATGTAGAAACTAATGCAGAAACTGACTTATGTTATACACCTCCAGGGTCTTCAACTTTTAATGAAACACTTTACGGATATGAAAATGATACCGCTAATTGGAAATTTAACCCTTATATAAATAAAGGTAATTTTAGACTTGAAGTTTTTTCAGACCAATCAGGTGAATGTATTATTACTCCTAACTTTACTGGAGTCCCTAATAATGAGTTAGAACCTAATGATAGTACTAAAACTGCTCAAAAAATACAACTTAATGAGTTAATAAATGGTTTTTTTGGTCATGGAGATAACCGTTATGATGTATTCAGGATAGATATAAATGAAAAAGATACATACAGATTTAATATAAATATGAAATCTGACTTATATATGAATTTTACTGTTTATAATAACGACGGAGATGTAATAAATAAACCTATTTATTCTGCTGAAAAAGATTATACTTTTTTGGCAAATCTTAATCCTGGAGTATATTTTGTAAGAGTACATGGATTGGCAACAGGATGTTATAATTTAAGTGTTGAATCTGATTACCATGAGTTTTATGATATAAAAGATCATTGGGCTAAGTCATATATAGATCAATTTACAAAAAAAGGATATATAACTGGATATGAGGATGGAACTTTTAGACCAGATAATCCAGTAACTAGAGCTGAATTCGTAAGGATATTCAATAAAAAATTCGGTTTAACAAGTACAAGTGGAAAGATCTTTAATGATACTAAATATCATTGGGCTAAAAATGATATAGATATAGCTGTTACAAATGGAGTGTGTAATGGTATGACTGCTACAGAATTTGCACCAGACCAACCTATAACTAGGGAACAAGCTGCTAAGATGGTTGCTAATTATAAAAAATTAAGTGACTCTAATCATGATAAAATAAATGGTTATAATGATTTTTATAATGTATCTAATTGGGCAAAAGATTCTGTAGAAGGTGTTATAGAAGCTGGATATATGAGTGGATATCTTGAAGACAATACATTTAAACCCCTTAATAACATAACTAGAGCAGAAGCTGTTGTTACATTAAGTAGGGTTAATTAATATAAGCTGTTCACTTAGAAGGCTATGGATATTCATAGCCTTCTATTTTTACTATATATTTTAATAAAGTCCCTTACATTTATTTTACAGAAAATTCTATTGTATTGTATACAACAATTAGTCCTGAATCAATTTGCCTAGGATAACATCCAAATCCAACTCCATTAAACTTGTCATTTAATATACTTGTATGATATCCTACATCTTTTTTTACTTCATCAAACATAGCGTTAGCTAAAGTTTGTGGAGTATCTAAATTTAATGATAATAGAGGATAATAAGCTACATTGTGGAAGTTAACTTCACTTGAGCTACCTCCATACTGTGGATATAAATCATTAGAAGTTTTTCCATTAGGGTCTGTATCTCCTCTAAAAGCCCATTCGGTCTTATGCACAGACCAATCATAGGCTAAATTATTTAAGTTCTCCTTTTCTTCAAGTTTCTTCTCACCATTAGCCTGTCTATAATCATTAACTAATTTCAGAAATTCTGCTCTTGTAGATGCTCTAAATTCTGGATTCTCTAACTTATAGTATATAGGGTTATATGAGTTTACCTCTGTATTATCGACTCGTGAAATCATTACTACAGATTCAGCTCTTGTTATATTACTTATTGGATTTAGTTCGCCGTTTGTATTCCCCTTTATATATCCAGCTTCAATAGCTCCTTCTACATAAGGCTTTGCCCAATCTGATATATTGCTATTATCTATGAAACCTTGTATTTTATCATATTTAAAATCTTCATTATTTTTTATACTTAAAAGTATTTTAGCAACTTCTTCCCTAGTTATTGGTTGATTTGGTTTAAATGTTCCATCTCCATACCCATTTATATATCCAGCCTCAGTAGCTGCACATATATCATTGTAAAACCAATCTATTTGGCTTACATCTTTAAAATTTATCGTTTGTTTATTTGTAAATCCAAAAAATTTATTAACTATTTTTACAAATTCCGCTCTAGTTATAGAGTTGTCGGGTTTAAATGTTCCATCTCCATAACCATTTACATAACCACTATTTACAAAATTTTGTATTTGTTTATTTGCCCAATGTCCATTTGTATCATTTAGTTGTGTTTCTGCATGAACGCTAATAGTTGAAACTCCTATCATTACTCCTAACGTTATTGTTCTAATTATTTTCTTATTCATTACCTATACCACCTATCTATATCCATATTATACCATATAAAAACAAGTTTTTTGAAGCTACTAATTTATTTTAGCTTTCATAACTATAAAATAATCTCCGTTTTTAAATCCTTCATTTGTAGGTATTGGATTATCACCAACATATGCTATACCTAAATACTTACATATTCCTTTAGCTATTACATTTGCAAATTCATCTTTTTTGTTAAGTAGCTTATTAATATCATCTTCGTTTTTTTATAAAGAACATTTCCACTAAACACGCAGACATTTTAGATTCCCTTATCATGTGTAAATTGCCATCTTTAACACCCCTATTTTTAGTGTATAAACCATCTTTTATAAGTTTTTCGTGAACACAATCGGCTAGCTTTCTATATTGGAATTTATAACAATAAGTTTATACCCCTTTAGGCGAAGTGTTTTCAGCATCATTAATATGTATGGAAACAAGGCAAGCAGATACCCAATTATTTGCTGCTGTAGTTCTCTGTGCTAAACTCTTAGTTATATAAGTATTACGAGATAATTTTACATCCACACCACAAGCTTTTAGTTTAATTGCTCAAATATATAAAACTATATATCTCAATTTTATAAAAGGAATTTAAATGTTTTTATAGAAATACTTAGAGAATTATATTTTATAATTCGCTGAGGTTTGAGCCATATGGATTCCCAGTCCTGTGGCTCTTCTTTCATATTTAAGATACATTACTTTTTTGTAAAAAAAAAAGCAAGAACCAATTAAATTTTAACTAGAACTTACTTTTTAAATAAATCTTATTATTAGACTTATTTCAAATATGATAAGGGCGATAATTAATACTTTCATTTCTTTTTTCATGTTTTAATCTTAAATGCCAATTTAAAAAGAAACATTATTACAAAAACTTTTCTATCATTACTTTGATTAAATCTAAAATGCTTGCTAATAGAACTATTTCTGCAGTTATCAATTGAACATTGATTTTATTTTTTTGTTTCTTCTTATTATTAGGCATCCTTTCACACCCTTTTTAATATTAATATTCAACTAACTACTTACTTATTCCTTTAAATTAAATATAAAAAAAAGAAATCGTGTTAGAGCCACGATTCCTTTCATGGGTTTAAATTCTAAATAAAGTTTATAAATTATGTTTACTTCTTTACTGAAAATATATTCAATATTATAAACTAAATCAGCTCATATCTTAAGATCTTTATATAAAATATAACCTACCTAGCTTATAACTACCTATAATAATTGTAAATACTTAGAATTAACATAACCGAGTCCTTTATTTCCTTTAAACCCTTCTATACTTACCCATCCGTTTATACAATATTGAAGGTTGACTATATAACCATTTTTAATTTTACCTATTATATCATATTCAGTTCCTCTATCATATCTTACATTTAAAACATCAGCTATAACTTTAGCTTTTCTCCCTGAGTAATTCCCGTTTGGAAATTCCTTTCCTAAAGATTCAGGTTCTTTCCATGCAACTCCATTAAATTTACATATCCCTTTAGCTATGGCTTTAGCAAATCTATCTTTATTATTCATTATTAAATTATAATCTGCTTCATTAGTTATAAATCCTAATTCTACTAGACAAGCATCCATGTTAGTTTCCCTTACAACATGTAAATCCCCTTCCTTAATACCCCTATTTTTTGTATAAAGCCCTTCTTGTATTAGTTGTTCATGTATAACATCAGCCAAAGTCCTATGTTTAAACTTATAGCAATAGGTTTCAATTCCTTGTGCACTTGAGCTATCAGAAGAATTACAGTGTATTGAAACAAATGAATTTACACTTAAATTATTTGCTTTATTAGTTCTGTCTTTTAAAGCTACAAATATATCTGTAGTTCTAGTGTTTGTATTTTCTATCCCTTGGCTTTCTAAATAATTGTCTATCCTATTTGCTACGTCTAAAACTATATCTTTTTCTAAACATCCATGCACTCCTGGTGCTCCTGAATCATATCCACCATGTCCTGCATCTGTCATATTTTTTTTCATACTAAATCTCCTCACTTTCATTTTTTATTATTTATATTTAAAAGGTAATGAAAAAAGAACCAATTAAAACTCCCTTCAAATAAGCATAAAGCCCATTTAATAGAAGTTAGAAGTCCTTCTATGCTCTTTTATACTAATTTTCCTAAATTTTTGAATATTTTTTTTAAAAACTTCACATAATATAATTGACTTCTCAGTATAACCATTTTGTACAACGCATTTTTTACAGATAAAGGCTAGATAATTTCTAGCCTTCTTATTTTATAAACACAATTCTCAAATACATAAATATCATAAAAATATTTATAGTCAAGTTTTCATATACAACTAACTTACGCTTAATTAAATATAGATTTCCTGTAATATAAAACGACGCTACTACATCTATTGTTTTAATATGAATCTCCTAATATCTATATTCTTTTTATTTGCTTATTTATTAATTTTTTCCAATCATATAATCTATTGATTTCTACACATACTATTTAAGAAAGGATGTGTATATATGTTTTTTAGAAGATTAAGTATAATAATTTCTATAACTTTATTAATTTTTGCTAGTAGCGTAATAACTTCATCTGCTTTATATGCCAAAACTCCAAATTTAATCAACAAAGAAATTGTTGAAGATCTAAGAGTAATAGATAATGAAATGTCATTACTAATTAAATCTATTTCTAGTAAAAATCTAAATAAAAATAATTTACCAAATCAGATTAAATATATAAATACATTAATTAATAGCTTAAATAAAAAAGCTTCAATGCTTCCAAAAGAAGAAAAAGATGTATCTATTGCTGTTGGTTCTATATTAAGTTTTTATCAACTAGCTCTTCTAAGCGCAGAAGACTATTTAAAGGATTTTAATCCAGAGTATTTGGTAGATTCCATATCTTATTTTTCTATAAGTTACTATGCTTTAAATAGTATAAGAGATACTATAATATAGGAAGCGGCGAAATAATTTTTTGCTTTATATATTATTCATTTCTATTATTATATTTATTTTCATTGCACTTTATTATCGTAAAAAGTGCAATATTTATAATTTAAATAATTGGAAGTATATATATATACATTGCAACTTATTTCATATAGTAATTTTTTATTTAGTGTAATTTAAAAGAAGCACTCATTTACTTGAGTGCTTCTTTGCTCGTTTAATAGGTCTAATAACTAATACATTTCCTTAGCTAAATTATTAATTTATACCTGTTTTTTCAATTATTAAATATATTTTCAAATAATTTTCTCTTACTTTTTAAATAAATCTTAGTATTAAGCTTATTGTAAATATTATAAG
>NZ_JAKEDR010000166.1 GCF_023653455.1 Paraclostridium ghonii | reverse complement strand
CAATTATATATAACTACATTTTTAAAGTGTTACAGTTGTAACTTTTATTGATGTTTATTATAATATAGTATGATTAAACTACGGTCAATAATTTTGGAAGATGTTATACAAATCGAAAGGAATGTAACACTTATGAAAAAGGAAACTACTAATATTATTGCTTTAAAGTCTAAAATGTGGATTACAAATTCACTTTTGGAGCTAATGGGAAAAAAAGATTTTACCAAGATTTCAATTAAAGAAATAATTGATAATGCGGATTTAACACGTCAAACTTTTTATAGAAATTTCAATTCAAAGGAAGATGTTCTATATGAATATGTAAGTAAATTATATAAGGAATGTTTTGATAAAATAGATCAACTACCTAATAAAAATTTAAAAACAATATTAATAACTTATTTTGAATATTGGTATAAATATAAAGAATTATTAATATTAGCAAGAAAAAGTAACTTTAACTATAAATTTATGGATTTTTATTATCCATTTATGAATGAATATTTTGAGAAGTTCATAATTAAATTACCAGATAACTTTGATATGAAAACAGATTATATTAAACATTTTCTATTAGGAGGATTGATTCAAGTAAAAACTTATTGGGCAGAACGAAATTTTCTCGAAACTCCAGAAGAACTTGCTGAATTAGTGTTACAAAGTATAAATACTTGTACATATAAAGTTAACTATAATATAGATACAAAATAGTAAAAAATTCGCTTCGCTTGAGCGACTATGTCTGCGAATCATTTCATGTCGCTCAAATTCCATGTCGTCAACGTACACTCGGCAAACTCGTGTCCCGTTACTCAAACGAATTAGTCCGTTGCTCAAAATCATTTATTTAAGAGGTATTAAGTTAAATAATAAACTTTCAGTTTTAAAATATACTAAGATACCTGCAGCTTTAATTGAAGTTAATTTTATATCTAAATATAGAAGGAGAAAAATCTATTTTTATGTACACTTTAAGAATGTGATATTATGCTATAATTAACTAAATATTTAAAAAGGGGAATCAATTTTTATGGATATATTAAATACCGAAAGGTTGATATTAAGAGAATGGAGAGAAAGTGATAGCTTTGACTTATATGAATATGCTAAAAGTGATTTAGTTGGTCCAAATGCAGGATGGAAACCACATAAAAGTGAAGATGAAAGCAAAGAAATAATAAAAATGTTTATTAATAATAATGATACTTACGCAATAGTTCTAAAGTCTGAAAATAAAGTTATAGGTGGGATAGGATTACATAACAGAAAGCCAGATGAAAAACTTAAAAACCTAGAACAAAGAGAAATTGGATATGTATTAAATCCAACATATTGGGGAAATGGATATGCACCAGAGGCTGCAAATTGTTTGTTAAATTATGCATTTAATGAACTCAATTTAGATTTAATTTGGTGTGGTCATTTTGATTTTAATAGCAATTCTAAGAGAGTAAGTGAAAAATGTGGATTTAAATATAAATTTACAAAAGATGAAAAATTGAAGTTATTAGATAATAAAGAAGTCAAAACCCTTTATTATAACATCTTAAAATCTGAGTACATAAATAAGTAGTAAAATGAAATAGTAGATACGTTCTCTTGTGGGAATGATATAGATAAACAAGATATAATAAAGCTTGCATTTACACCAATTATGGGCGACAAAATGGATAAAGGTGAAAAGATATTAAAGGCGATATGAGCCTAAGTAAATTTTGCTAATAAATTTTTAAGTGGTAAAGATTTAGAAAAGGGAATGGATAACGAAACTATAAAAGATCTTACAGATTTAACTATAGAAGAGATTGAAACAATAAGAAATATTATGTAGTTACAATAGAATTTAAAGTTAAGTGAAATAAAATGAAGAGCATAAGTTCTTCATTTTATTTTTTAGTTACTAATTTTTAATATATAGGATATGTTAGACAATTTCGTGATAAATAGGATATTAAAATGGCTAGAAATATTGAATTATTTAACTTTTAGCCATTATACATCAGATATAAAGAGGTGAGGATACATGGCTAAAATTGATAATATGATGTCGATACTATGGATATTGAGCTCAGGTAAAAAGGTTACAGCAAAACAAATAGCTGAAAAACTAGAAATAAATATAAGAACAGTCTACAGATATATTGATGCACTTTCTGCTAGTGGAATACCAATAATTTCAGATACAGGTCATAATGGTGGATATACACTTTTGAATAATTTTATTAAAGCACCTCTTTTTTTCGATACAGAAGAACAAACTGCTTTACTTCATGCAGCTATATTTGCTAAAGAAAAGGGATATTTTTTAGATGAAGCATTAGATAAAGCAACATCAAAGTTAAAAATGCACTCAAATCAAAAACAGGAAGAAGTTTTAACAAGGCATTTAATGGGTTTTGAAGTAATAAAACCTATTGGAAAAATATCCATAGAATCTGTACTTAAAAAGTTGGAAAATAGCATAGCAAATGAGTTATCTATAGAAATTAATTATCGTACAGGTCGTGAAGAAAAATCAAAATGTAGGATTATAAATCCATATGGAATCGTTCATTGGAATAATAATTGGTACATAGTAGCATTTTGTCAAATGAGAAATGAGATTCGTAGCTTTAGAGTAGATAGAATTAGTAGTGTCATAGAAACATTAAATACTTTTAATAGACCAAAGGAATTCTCAGCAAGTGAATTTTTCATAAGAGGAATTGTGACTGAAATAAAAGATGAGGATAATCTTATATCATTAGTTATAGAAGGAAGTATAAATGCATTAGATAACTTATGTCAGCATTGGTTTTTAGGATATTATTTGAAAGAAAGGACTTCAAACAAAGTAATATTTAAACTTAATGAAGAAGTAATATTTACATATATACCAAATATACTTTTACCTTATGGAAAATCGATACAAATAATTGAACCATTAAGTCTTAGAGATAAAATGGTTGAAAATTTATTAGAATTAATTGATTATTATCAAATTTAATAACTTAACTGACGGAATATGTCAGTTAAGTTATTTTATAATTAGGTATATTAATTAACCATATAAGGAGTAAAAAAGATGAAAAATAGAAAAGTATATATGTATGTATTTGATACTATGTCAGATTGGGAAGTAGGATATTTAACTGCTGAATTAAATACAGGAAGATATTTCAAAAAAGGATTAAATCCACTAAAAGTAACTACAGTAGGGATTGATAAAAATCATATTATAACAATGGGAGGATTGAAAGTTTTACCTGATATTACAATAGATGAATTTAATATGGAAAGTAATGATGTATTAATTTTACCAGGAGGGGATACTTGGACATCGACAGCTCATGAGATAATATTAGAAAAAGCTAAAGAGGCTTTGGTACAAGGGTCTGTAGTTGCAGCTATTTGTGGTGCTACTTTAGGGCTAGCTAAAAAAGGGTTACTAGATTTTAGAAATCATACTAGTAATGATTTAGAATTTCTTAAAATGGTAATACCAAGTTATAATGGAGAAAAATATTATAAAATGGAATCTGTAGTTAGTGATGAAAATCTAATTACTGCTTCAGGAATCGCACCATTAGAATTTACGATACAAGTGTTAAAAGTTTTAGATGTTTTTAAAGAAGAAGCATTAAGTTCTTGGTTAAATCTTTATAAAACAAATGATTCAAAATATTTTTTTAAATTAATGAATTGCAACAAATAATGTAATTTTGAATTCAAACCATAGGCCTCTTTTTCTAAAATAAATAGATAAGTGATTTTTTGTATTTTCATGGATTGGACAAAGTTTGATAAATGAATTAAAATAGTTCATATAAAAATAACTAATACTATTTATTACTAAAATATTTAAAATACTTAGATATAGATCGATTTTTAATTTTAAAAAGTCAAGTTTGATTCGACAAACTTGACTTTTTTTATTTTCTATAAGGGGTAGAATCTTAAAAATACGAAAAATTCACGTTAAGCAAAATTAAGTCATTTTTTAAACTTCAAGTTCTAAAAAGTGATATTTGATGAACACTCATTCTAAAAAATAAAAATAAGCAATATCAACTCCTTAAATACATGGTAAAATTAATTTTATAGTTCGAAAATTAATCTATAATTATTTGAACTATATTGACGTAAAAATATAAACATCAAGGGAGAAAAATAGAAAAATAATAATAGGTTATGCACGTGTGAGTGAGTTAGCCCAAGTTTTATATAGACAAATAGAAAGTCTTAAAGAATATGACTGTGATAAAATTTACTGTGATAAATCTGCAGGTAATAATTTTAATAGACCAAAGTATATTAAATTAAAAGAAATGATTAGAGCAGGTGATCTACTTGTGGCACATTAATTTGATAGACTTAGAAGAAATAAAAAATTAACTTTAAAAGATCTACAATAACTCAATTAAATACAGATGATAATGTAATGTTAGAAACTATAAATAATATTGTAATTGAACTATATACAATGATTGCTCAGCAAGAAATTGAGATTAGAGAAAAGAGACAACAAGGAGGAATTAGAGTAGCTAAAGAAAAAGGTATCAAATTTGGGAGACGTAAAATTGAATATCCAAAAGAGTGGAAAGATGCAATGGAGCTTTTAGAAAATAAGACTATAAATAATATACAGGCTATGGAAATACTCGGTCTTAAAAATACTACATATTATAGATTATTGAAAGAGGATAGAAATAATAAGTTCTAATAGATAAAAACACTTAACCCTAGACCTATTTTTTTATGTAATACCTTATATCTATAAAAATAGAAACTAAAAAAGCAACTAACTTTTTTAGTTTCTAAAACGGCCGTTTATGGTACGCAAGTAAAACAAGATCATTAAACTCTTGTTACTAAATAATATAATATCAACTAATAAATTTCACATTTTCTTCTAAAAAGTTAATTATTTCATCAACCGACTGATTATAATTTAAAAAGTAATGTCCCTCTAAATCTAATGTAATATGGTCAATATTATTTTTATTCTTGCTATTTTCAATTAAAATATTACTCATATTTTTACTTGGCCAGTACTTGTCATTTTCAGAAGAAAGTAATAATATTTTACCTTTATAGTTATCAACATTTATAACTGCCTCTTTATTAAAATTCTTTTCTATAGACTTCTCATGGCATGAACAATAAATATTATTCTCTGCATCTCTCATAATATCTTCATCATAATAAAATTTAATATACGGTAAACCCTTATTATTAAATGCCCATGAAGATTTAGGATGTTTTATGCTAAAAGGAGTAACTGGTAACCCTTGAAATACATAACAGCCAGGAACACAAGCAATAGTAAGTGATGATTCCACGTAATTAGATAATAGTAAGGCAGCTTCTCCTCCTTTAGACTGACCAATAATAACTACTTGATTATCACATGTTTTATGATTTTCTTGGATAAATCTAATTGAATTCACAAAGTATTCCACTGGAATATTTTCTAAAGTTTTTGGGAGCTCACCAACTCCAAAATATGCTAGTAGTAAAACATTATAATTCTGTTTTAAATAATTCAATAAGTTTTCACTTAATGAAGCTGGAAGACCTGGTCTACTCCCACCTAAAACAACAACTAATGGTTTACCATCATTTTTATAAAAATCACCATAAATTTCTTTAGTTCTATATTCTTGCATTATATTTACCTCCACAAATTTATATTCGTTATTAGATAAGTTCTTTATAATCTGACATGAGTATTTCGTTGATGTATTGATTTACTTCATCATCTGTAAAATTAATATTTAAGGCTCTAAGGTGATAAGTACACAAAGATAAAATCATATCTTTAAAATTACTTACAAATCTTTCGTTTAGCCAGTAGGTTATAGCACCAAATAAGCTGTTAGTCAGTAACACAGAAGTTATATTAATATCATTAATACCAGCTGAGTGGAATTCATTTAAATGTTCCAATATCCCTTTCATATAAATATTAGTTTTATCTAATATTTCCCAACGTTTCTTTTCGAATAAGTCATTAATTCCCATAGATTTTACAAATAGTATCTTTGAAAACTCTTTATTATTTATATATGTGCAAATTGCACTGGTCATTGCAAAAGTAAATTTTTTAACAACACTGTCTTTTACGCTCATAGAAGCAGCAGATGCAGCTTTTAAACTCATATCTGAAATTTCTTCGTAGATTTGTTCTAAGATTTCCTCTTTATTATTAAAGTAAGAATAAAAAGAACCTACTGATACAGAAGCTTCATTGGTAATCTCTTTTATTGAGGAATCAATATATCCTTTTTCAGAAAAGATTTTTGCAGCTGCTTTAAGAATGATTTTTCTCTTTAAATCTTTTGTTTTTTCTATTTTATTAAAAACAATATCGTTCATAAAAACCTCCTTTAAATTAAAAGCATAACATTGAATTTGAATTCAAATTCAATGTTATGCTTTTTTCCATAAAATGTCAATATATTTTATTAACAACATATCTGTAGTATATCAAATATAAAGATGTAATTAAAAGAATTCATATCTTTATATCATTCAGTAATTTGTTTCACAATTCCGAAACAGGCATACAAATAGAACATAATATATAAGAATTTATTATTAGCAAAAACCCACGCTAAATAATACTATTCCTTAGAGTGGGTTTTGTTAGAAATATTGGCTCTACCCCTATATAAACTTACTAACTATTTCAAGAATATAAACCATTTCAAAAAGCCTACCTTTTGAAAGGGTTAGTTAATTATAAATTTTTCATTTCAAAATTTTAACATTTTTCTATTTGAAATATTTCAAATAAATAGTATACTTATTGAAGTAAAATAATAGTTGAAAGGACAATTTATATGAGAAAATTTTTTTATGCGAGAATTAGTACAAAAGACCAAACTTTAGAAAGACAAATTGTGGAAGCAAAAAAAATAGGTATAGAAGAAGAATATATATTTCTTGAAGTTGCTAGTGGAAAAGATTTTAAAAGGCCAGAGTATCAACTTTTAAAAAGAATGCTTCGAGGAGGAGATATATTATATATAAAATCACTAGATAGACTAGGAAGAAATAAACAAATGATTTTAGATGAGTGGAATGAATTAGTTAAAATTAAAAAAGTAGATATAGTAATTTTAGATATGCCACTTCTAGATACTACAAAATATAAAGATATGAACGGATTAGAAAATCTAATATCAGATATAATTCTTCAATTACTTAGTTATATGGCTGAAGATGAAAGGCTTAGAATTAAAGAAAGACAAAAAGAGGGCATAAAAGTAGCTAGAGATAAAGGCATTAAATTTGGGAGACGTAAAATAGAACCTGGTGAAAATTTTGAAGAAGTTTACAAAGAATGGAAAGGTGGAAATATAACTGCTGTTAAAGCTATGGAAATATTAGAACTAAAAAGTAATACATTTTATAGAAGAGTTAAAGAATATGAATCAAAATAATAAGTAAAATTCTCTATATCAATGTATGTACAGAAGATATAACTGGTTTTACACATATATCACTCTATACCTAAGGGACTCTTATTAAGTATAAAAATCACTTTGTTTATGAGAATAAACTGAAAAATTGGTTTATTTTAATTTTTATTAACCTCGTTTATTGATGAGGTATTTTTTATGTACTTGATAAAGTTACATTTCATATGTTTTTTATTTGAATTTCTAGAAAGAAAACATAGAAAGTATCTATCATTTTTCCACTCTACTTACATATTAAGAATACTTTTAAATATAAAATGTAAACCAGAAAAATTAATTCTTTAAAAAAGAATCCTCTGATATAATTATTAT
>NZ_JAKEDR010000165.1 GCF_023653455.1 Paraclostridium ghonii | reverse complement strand
TAATAAAATTGTAGTCTATAAAAAATAGGTAATATAAATACTAATGTAATAACAAAATTTATTAGGTTAGGAATCTATAATAGAAATGATATAGTAAATGTAAAAAAACTATTAAATAGAGTATATACAATCAAATTTATTGTAATATTTCACAATAAACAGGTATAATATTATATATATTATTAATATAATGAAAATGAAATAAATATAAAATAAGATAAAGTTAAAATGTTAGAAACTTAATCATAGATAGAAGGGAAATATGGATATGTTTTTTTTCGATTTTTTCAAAAGTAATAAGAAGAAAGTACAAGAGCAAATAAGCGAATTGAAAATTGAAAGAGAGTGTTTAGAGAAAGAATTTAATAAACATCACAATAAATACGAAGAATTGTGGAGAAAATATCATAGCAATGAAATGAATTACACTTCAGCTATGAAAGTGGATAATAAATGCTATGAATTAAAAGCTAGAATTAAAGAAATTGATAAGAAGATAAAAGAACTAGAAGAAGAATTATAAAATTTAAAACTTATATATTTCGTATAAATACAAAATATATAAGTTTTTTTTGTAAAAAAATAAAAGTTAAAAATAAATATATTTTCTTATTAGTACTTATACATAGAAATGTGCATAAAACGATGTAAGTTTAATAGCTCTTTAGTATATATTTAACATATATTAGTAAACTATGTTATTATATACTAAAGCATTAATGAAAGGAAATAGATATAATGGGAAAAACACTAGTACTAGCGGAAAAACCTTCTGTAGGAAGAGATTTAGCTAGAGTATTAAATTGCAAAAATGAAAAAAATGGATATATAGAAGGTAGCAACTATATAGTAACATGGGCACTTGGTCATTTAGTAACACTTGCTGAAACAGAAAGTTATTCAAATAAATATAAAAATTGGGATATAAATGATTTACCTATACTTCCTAAATATTTAAAAACAGTAGTTATAAAAAAGACCTCTAAACAATTTAACACAGTAAAAGCTCAATTAAATAGAAATGATGTAGAATCTATTGTAATAGCTACTGATGCAGGAAGAGAAGGAGAGCTTGTTGCAAGGTGGATAATAGAAAAAGCTCAAGTTAAAAAACCTATAAAACGTTTATGGATATCATCTAGCACTGATAAAGCTATAAAAGACGGGTTTAGTAAGTTAAAAGATGGAAGCGATTATGAAAATCTATATCGTTCAGCAGTTGCAAGAGCAGAAGCTGACTGGATAGTAGGAATAAATGCTACTAGAGCCCTTACTACAAAGCATAATGCACAACTTTCTTGTGGTAGAGTTCAAACCCCTACTGTAAATATGGTTCATAAAAGAGAAGAGGAAATACAAAAATTTAGACCAAAAGAATTTTATGGAATTAGCTTACAAGCCTCTATGTTTAAGTTAAACTGGGTAGACTCAAAAAATAATAGCCAAAATAGCTTTAATAAAGAAAAAATAGAAACTATATTATCTAAAGTAGAAAACAAAAATGCTGAGATAGTAGAAGTTAATAAAACTTATAAAAAGAAATACTCACCAGGGTTATATGACTTAACAGAATTACAAAGAGATGCAAATAAAATATTTAACTTTTCTGCTAAAGAAACTTTATCTATAATGCAAAAGTTATATGAACACCATAAAGTTCTTACATATCCTAGAACAGATTCTAAATATATTAGTACTGATATAGTAGATACTTTAAAAGATAGAGTTAGGGCTGTTAGTGTAAGTGATTACGCTAAAGTTTGTACTAAAATATTAAAAGGAAAGATAAATACAAATAAATCATTTGTTGATAATTCAAAAGTTACAGACCATCATGCGATAATACCTACTGAAGAAAGAGTATTTTTAAATGATTTAAGTGATAAAGAAAGAAAAATTTATGATTTAGTAGTGAAAAGATTTTTAAGTGTTTTAAGTGAACCTTTTGAGTATGAGCAAACATCTATAAATGCTAATATAGAAGGAGAAACTTTTGTCGCTAAAGGTAAAAAGGTTATAAAACTAGGTTGGAAAGAAAATTATACTCACCTTGATGAAGATGATGATAATGATCAAAAACTTCCAAGCTTAAATAAAGGTGACATTATAAAGGTAATTAAATGTAATATGACAAGTGGGAAGACACAGCCGCCAAAACCATTAAATGAAGCTAGTTTATTGGCTCAGATGGAAAAAGAAGGGCTTGGAACTGTTGCAACACGTGCAGATATAATAGAAAAGATTTTTAACTCTTTCTTAGTTGAAAAGAAAGGAAAAGATATATTTATAACATCTAAGGGTAAACAATTACTAGACTTAGTTCCTAGTGAGTTAAAATCAGCAGAACTTACAGCTTCTTGGGACAAAAAGCTTAATGATATATCAGGTGGTAAATTAAAAAAAGATGTATTTATAAATGAAATGAAAAATTATACTGAAGATATCGTTAAAGATATAAAAAGTAGTGATGCTAAATTTAAACATGATAACTTAACTAAAAATAAGTGCCCTGAGTGTGGAAAGTATATGCTTGAAGTAAATGGAAAAAGAGGTAAAATGCTAGTATGCCAAGATAGAGAGTGTAATACTAGAAAAACAGTTTCTACAACTACTAATGCTAGGTGTCCTGTTTGTCATAAAAGATTAGAACTTCGTGGAGAAGGCGAAGGAAAGACTTTTGTTTGTAGTTGCGGACATCGTGAAAAATTAAGTAGTTTTAATAAGAGAAAGAAAGAAGAAACTAATAAAGCATCTAAAAGAGATGTAAATAAGTATTTGAAAAATCAAAATAAACAAGAAGAAAGTTTTAATAATCCTTTTGCAGAGGCATTAGCTAAACTTAAAAAATAGTTTATTTAGATGTAGCTCAGGATGATATGTATAATTTGCGAGATGCTTGAAATGTCGCTAAATTATACATATCATCCTTTTTATTATAAATAAAATTATTTTTTACTTTACTTCTTTTAACACTATTTTTTGACAGCTTACTGGAAACATACCACCAGCTTTTACAGATGCTATATATTTTATTCCATCAACAAGTACTATTGGAGTAGAAGTTTTTGAAACTACACTAAAAGTTCTATTTTTTTCTTCAAAATAACTTTTCATACCTGTCAATAAATCTTCAATATTAAAATACATATTATCAAGTATGATTGATTCTTTTTTCATCTTAATTCCCCCAATTTAGATATGAATTTTAATTAAATTGTAGCATATGTATATAACTTTAGGTATATTCATATTATAAATAGATGTAACAGTTTTGTTAATTATAGTATATATAATAACTTGTATACAGTTGGTTTACATAATTAAAATCAATTGAAAATTAAAAATATATTTAATTCTTATTTGATAATTAATAAATGAAAAAGTGTAATCATCAAAAAACACGAAAGATGACTACACTTTTTCATTTATTTAAGTTAATCTTCATTTCCAGTAGATAGATTAGTATATATAAAGTTATATAAATTAGCGTGTCTTAATTCATCACTTAATATATTAAACACTTTATCTCTATAATAAGGACTTGGCAATCCTTCTATTATTTCTCTGTATTTTTTTACAGCATTTAGCTCTCCTTCCAAAGCTTCTTCTATTCCTAATCTAAAGCTTTTAGGAGGAATAAAAGCTTCTTCTTCGGGGATAGCCTCTTTTCCTGTAATTTGTGTATATATTTTTTTAAACATATTATTATGATTTAGCTCATCATCTCTTATTGACTCTATAATTTTTTTAATTTTAGTAGATTGTCTTGTAGAAAGTTTTTCTGTTGGAATATTATCTATTAACCATTTATAAAATTCAGAAGCTGATCTTTCATCCTCTACTGATGATGCTATTAAGTTTATTGAATTTTGTAGTTGCATAGGGTTTGGGTATATCCAATTATACATAAAAATCCTCCTTAGATAATGTTATTCCATGTATACTATGCTTTTAATTTTGCAAAAGTTACATTATTTTGTTGATATTTAGTAAAATACTTTGTATATGTGTTTGAATTTGGGGAAAATGCTTAGCAGGTGTGGGAGCTTAAGTAAATTAAATTTTTTATTTATATATATGAAAAGTATAGATTAAAACTATTAGCATAACAATAAGTATAGAATTAAACTATAATTGTTGAAAGTACATAACAAGTTTAGTAAGATTAGAAAAACTAATTTAAAAACTAAAAATTATATATGCAAAATGTTATAAACATTTATAGAGATTTACACATATAATTTTAGTGATTAAAAAATAGGAGGGTTAATGATGTTATATAATAATGTTTTAGATCTTATAGGAAAAACTCCAATAATTAAGTTAAATAATATGCAATTAGGAAATAATAATATGTTTTTAAAGTTAGAGAAGTACAATATAGGTGGAAGTATAAAAGATAGGGCTGTTCTTGGGATGATTGAAGACCTTATGGAAAGTGGAGATATAAAAGCAGGAGATACTATAGTAGAGGCAACAAGTGGAAATACAGGTATTGCATTAGCTATGATAGGAAAGTTAAAAGGACTTAATATAATTATAGTTATGCCAAGTTCTATGAGTAAAGAGCGTAGAGACTTAATGAAAGCTTATGGAGCGGAAATTGTTCTGACTGGAGAAGGTGGGATGCAAGCTTCTATAGATAAAGCAATTGAATTAATAGATTCAAATGAAAATTATAAATCATTAAAGCAATTTGAAAATAAAAGTAATCCTAAAAAACATTACAATACAACTGCTATAGAGATATATGAAGACGTTAAGGACATAGATATACTTGTATGTGGAATTGGTACAGGTGGAACAATAAGCGGAGTTGGGAAGTACTTAAAAGAATTAAATAAAGATATAAAAGTTATAGGAGTAGAGCCAGAAAGTTCTCCTTTAATATCTAAAGGATACAGTGCTCCTCATAAAATACAAGGAATAGGTGCAAATTTTATACCTAAAAATTTAGACATGAATGTTGTAGATGAAATAATAACTGTAAAAGATGAAGATGCTATCAATACAATAAAGCTATTAGGAGAAAAAGAAGGAATTTTAGTTGGAATTTCTTCTGGAGCAAATGTATTTGCAAGTATGCAAATATCTAAAAAATTCGAAGGTAAAAACATTGTAACAATAGCTCCAGATGGAATAGAAAAGTATTTATCTATGGATATAATCGGAGGATAATATGCTAAAAAATATAAATGCTGACATAGAATATATTATTGAAAATGATCCAGCAGCAAGATCTAAAATAGAGGTCTTTTTACTTTATCCATCTGTTCATGCGTTAATTGGACATAGAATTTCACACTATCTTTATAAACATAAAATATTTTTTACAGCAAGATTTATATCGCAAATAAACAGATTTATAACGGGGATAGAAATACATCCAGGGGCAACTATAGGAAGTGGAATTTTAATTGATCATGGTATGGGCGTTGTAATAGGAGAAACTGCAGAGGTAGGAAATAGGGTAACTATATATCATGGGACTACACTAGGCGGAACGGGAAAAGAAAGTGGTAAAAGGCATCCAACAGTAGGCAATAATGTAGTGATTGGAGCAGGAGCTAAAGTTTTAGGGCCTATAACTATAGGTGATAATTCTAAGGTAGGAGCAAATGCAGTGGTATTAAAAGATGTTCCACCCAATAGCACTGT
Organism: Paraclostridium ghonii; assembly: GCF_023653455.1. Lineage (GTDB taxonomy): Bacteria > Bacillota > Clostridia > Peptostreptococcales > Peptostreptococcaceae > Paraclostridium > Paraclostridium ghonii. The sequence continues at coordinate 2,169 of NZ_JAKEDR010000165.1, read as the reverse complement.
AGTCGGCATACCAGGTAAAATAATAAAAAGGAATAACTAAGTGTACTACACCCCAATTGTTGGACTAAAAATCTAATGGTTGGGGTGCAGTACATTAGGTATTCCTTTTTTCATGAAAAAATAAACTTAGACTAAAAATTTAAAACAAAAGTTCAAATTTATTACAATATTGAAATCTTAGATTAATTAGGGTTAAGATATAATAATATATATTATAATTACTTAAAGAGAATTTTAAAGATAGATAATTAAAGATAGGTGATGAAATGGAAGATTATAATTATATAAAGGTAAAAGAGTTGGAAAAATGGAAAGAACAAATGAAAAAGAGACCATCTATAATAAACAAAGTCTCTAAAGAAGCTCAGAATAAGTTGAATTCTGTGCTACCAGAAAATTATCATAACATATTGACCACTGCTATAAAAAATATGACAAAAGTTGTTTTGTTTGGATCTAAATACACTACAAAAGATCCAATAGAAAAAATTTCATTAGAAGAACGAGATTCTTTAGCTTATGAAAAAATTAGAGCATATAAGAAAACAGCTATGCTAGAAGGGGCAGGAACAGGAGCAGGAGGAATAATAGTAGGGCTTGCAGATTTTCCTTTACTTCTTAGTATAAAAATAAAACTTCTTTATGAGCTTGCAAGCATATATGGATTTGACACTAAAGATTATAGGGAAAGGATTTATATATTAAATATATTTCAATTGGCATTTTCAAGTCAAAACCATGTAAATATTATATTTAAAGATATGGAGCATTTTAACGATTTAAAAGATAATTTATCAGATGATATAGATAATTTTGACTGGAGAAAATTTCAACAAGAATACAGAGATTACATAGATTTAGCTAAATTACTTCAATTGATTCCAGGAATAGGAGCTTTTATTGGAGCATATGTCAACAATAAATTAGTAGATAAGTTAGGGGAGTATGCAATATATTCTTATCATATGAGATTACTAGATACTAGTGGATATATAAAGGAAAAAGAAAGCTTTTTATCTAAAAGTTATAAAAAGATTATATCAAGAGTTAAATAGATTGGGAAAGGGGTTGTTTTTAAAATATACCCCTATTTACATTAAAATCTTTTGGTTCTATAAAATCTGTATAAAAAGTCTTTTTCTAGATTCTTACTTAATGTTGCGCTTTCTTGAAAATTAATAAACTTGATTTCTAAAGAAGACTTACTAATAGGAATGACCTTATGTATTAATTTTAAATTTACTATATAGCTTTTATGAGTTTTGAAAAAGTTTGGAGGAATCCTATTTTCTAAATCCTCAAAGCTTTCATAAAACTTTATAATATCATGATCCTTAGTATATAAGTTTATAGCTCTAGAATTTTTTTCAAACATAACTATGTCATCAAAATTTATCATATGCATTTGCTTTCTAATTTTATATACAAATAAAGTATCATCTATAAAATTTGTTTTAGCTAGCTTATGAGAGTTTATATGATCAATAGCAATATTTACAGAATCTAATATCTTCTTGTGGGTAAATGGCTTAACTATAAAATCAACAGGATGAACTTTAAAGCTTTCTAAACTATAATCAGCAAATCCAGTAACAAATATTATATGAACGTCTTTATCTATAGAAGCTATTTCTTTAGCACATTCTATACCATTTTTATAAGGCATATCAATATCTATTATAAGTAAGTCTATTTTCTCACATTTAATAAATTCTATAGCTTCAACTCCATTTTTAACCTTTTTTACATAATCTACATATCCAGATTTTTTTAATGTATTTTCTATATCATCTCTTACAGCTTTATCATCATCACATATTAAAACTTTTATCATAAATATTTTCTCCCTATAAAATTTGATTGCCCCATATCGTATTTATTTATATGGGGAGTTTTATTAACAGTACTTAGGTATTAAAATAGTAAACTCAGTTATAAATTCATCACTACTTGCAAATATATGATAACCATATTTATCTAAAATGTTTTTAACTAAGTAAAGACCGTACCCCCTATTTTCACCGTCTTTAGTAGAAAAACCTTCAGAAAATATCATATCAGTGTTATATATCTTAGGTCCGTTATTTTTTATTGATATAACATATTGGAATTCATCTTCATATACAAATAATTTTATATACTTATTTTCTTTATATATTGTAGATAATG
>NZ_JAKEDR010000164.1 GCF_023653455.1 Paraclostridium ghonii | reverse complement strand
TATAAAAATAGAAGAAAGTATTTTAAGTGTATTTAGTAAAAATCATATTTATATAAATGGGAAAAAAATCAAAGGGAAAAATAAAAATTTAGCAATAGGTGACGTTGTTTTAATAGAAGGATTAAAAATTATTTTTAATTTAGATTATATAGAAGTTGTAGGGAATTTAAATCAATATAGCTCTAAGTTAGAGGAAAAAAATATTGGAAATTACTATTTTGATAATTTTCCCATATATAAAAGATCTCCAAGGATAATAAAGAAAATAAAAAATGAAGACATAGACATTATAAATCCACCGAGTGAAAATAAGATGAAAAAAGGAAGTTTAGTAAAGATTATAGTACCACCTTTAGTTATGATTTCATTAACTTTAATTATTAGTATTATCAACCCTAGAGGTTTATATATAATTATAACTTTAGTTGGAACCTTAATGAGTACAGTATTTTCATTAACAGCATATATAAATGAAAAAAAAGAAAATAAATTAAAGAATAAAAAAAGAAATAAGGTTTATAGTGCTTATTTACTAAATAGAAGAAAATTGCTTGGAAAGTTAATGAATGAAGAAAGAGAAGCACTAACATATAACAACCCTAATATATATGAGATAGAAAATCTTATTAATACATATAACAGTAGAATTTATGAAAGAAGTTTAAATGACTTTGATTTTTTAAATATAGATATTGGAAAGGCAACTATAAAGCCTAGTTTCTCAATAAGACTAAATAGCAGCGAATTAAACTTAGAGGATGATTCACTAGTAAATGAAGCTAAAAATATTAAAAATATATTTTCAAGTTTAGAGGATATGCCACTGCCTATTGATTTAAAAACAAGCCATTTAGGAATAGTCGGAGATAAAGCAACTGTACATGAACAATTGAAATTGATTTTTTCACAGTTAACTTTTAGTCAAAGTTATCATGATGTAGAAATAATACTTTTACATGATAAGAAATATAGAGATGAGTTCAAATATTTAAAATGGTATCCACATTTTAAAAATAAAGCTACAAATGTTACAGGAATAATAGATACTGAGAGGGTAAGAGATCAAATTTTAGGAAGTTTAAATAAACTCCTAAAAGAAAGAAAGCTAAAAGAAGAAGAAAAAAATAAAGAGGAAAGATTTTCACCACATTTTATCTTTGTTATAGATGAGCCAAGCTTAATCATTAACCATTCCATTATGGAATATTTACAAAAGGAAGATAATAAATCAATTGGATTTAGTATTATATATACAACCAATTCAAAAGCTAACCTTCCTGAGTATATAAAGACGGTAATAACATTAGATGATAAAAATATAGGAAACTTATTAATTCAAGATGGGATAATGGTTAATAAAAAATTTAGCTTAAATCATATAGATAATGTTAACTTAGAGAAACTAGCAAGAAAATTATCTGCTTTAGAGCATGTACAAGGAATATCTAACAATCTTTTAGAAAGTATAACATTTTTTGAAATGTATAATATAAACCATCCGCATGAACTTAATATAAATAAGAGGTGGAAAGAAAATCAATCACATAAAAGTTTAGCAGTTCCTTTAGGTGTTAGAGGAGAAAAAGATTATGTTGAATTGAACTTACATGAAAAAGCACATGGTCCACATGGATTAGTAGCAGGTACAACTGGTTCTGGTAAATCAGAAATTGTTCAATCATATATTTTATCACTTGCAGTTAATTTTCACCCTTATGAAGCAGGATTTTTACTTATAGATTATAAAGGTGGGGGAATGGCAAGTTTATTTAAAAAATTGCCACATTTATTAGGAACAATAACTAACTTAGATGGAGCTGAAAGTATGAGAGCTATGGCTTCAATTAAAAGTGAGTTAGAAAGAAGACAACAACTTTTTAATGAGTATGAGGTTAATCATATAAATGCATATAATAAACTATTTAAAAATGGACAAGCATCTGAACCATTACCACATCTTTTCTTAATATCTGATGAGTTTGCAGAATTAAAAAAAGAACAACCAGAGTTTATGAGCGAACTAGTAAGCGCCGCTCGTATTGGTAGAAGTTTAGGTATTCATTTAATTTTAGCAACTCAAAAACCTAGTGGAGTAGTAGATGATCAAATCTGGTCTAACTCTAAATTTAAATTAGCCTTAAAAGTCCAAAATGAAGGAGATAGTAATGAAATATTAAAGACTCCTGATGCAGCAAGTATTACTTTACCAGGTAGAGCATTTTTACAAGTTGGAAACAATGAAATTTATGAGTTATTCCAATCGGCTTGGAGTGGAGCAAGTTATGAAAAAGAAGAAAAAGGAAACAAGGTAGATGATAGAGTTTATTTAATTAATGAACTAGGACAAAATCAATTACTAAATAAAGATTTAAGTTTATCAGATTCAGATAATAGTTTAAAAGAGACAGAACTTGACGTTGTAGTAAATCACATTAGTGAAATATTCAATGGCATGAATATAAATTCTGTAAAGAAACCATGGTTGCCACCACTGGGAGAAAATATTAAAACACCACATGTTGATATTAACAAAATAATAGATGTTGCTAACTTTGATGAATTAGACATGAATACATCAATTGGATTAGTAGATATTCCAGAGGAACAAAGTCAAATTGAATATAGATTGAACTTTGAAAGTGATGGTAACTTAGCTATATTTTCATCACCTGGATTTGGAAAGTCTACTACTTTAACAACAATTGCTATTTCAATGGCAATTAAAAACTCTCCTAAATTTTTAAACTATTATATTGTTGATTTAGGAAACTCAGCTTTAATTCAACTTAAATCATTGCCACATACAGCTGATTATTTAAATTTTGATGACGTTGACAAATTAAATAAACTAATAAAAATATTAGAAGAAGAAATTAAGAATAGAAAGAAACTTTTAGGGGAGAAAAATGCACTGAATTTTAATATGTATAATAAAATTTCCCAAGAGAAGCTTCCTGCGAAAGTAATATTTATAGATAATTATGATGTTATTAAAGAGTTTGGATATGAAGTGGAAGAATTTATAAACAAATTATCTCGTGATGGAGTTGGATTAGGCATATACCTAGTGATTACAGCAAGTAGATCCAATAGCGTTAAATACGCAACTTTAAATAACTTTAAAAATAGAATCACACATTATATGTTTGATAGTACAGAAATAAATGCAATTGTTGGTAGATCATTGTATGCAATTAAAGAAATAAAAGGAAGAGCTTTAGTAAAGCAAGAAAATGTTAATACAATGCAAGTATTTAAAATATCTGAAAATGTAGATGATATGGAATACACATTAGAATTAGGTAGAATAATTGAAAGAATTAACTCATTAAATAGCGCTAGTCGAGCGAAAGGAATACCTACACTACCTAAAGAGTTAAGCAAAGAATCTATTAGAGAATATATTGAATTAGATATACCTAAAAATAATATTCCTATAGGATTAGATATTGAAAAAATAGAACCTGTATATTTAAATTTAAATAATCACTCTAATATAATTGTTGGAGCTAATCAATCAGGAAAAACTTCTGTATTAAAGCTAGTGTTAGAAAATGTTTTAGAAAATAATAGCAAAGCTTTTATATTTGATTCAACCGATATGGAGCTGTACAAGTACAAAGATAATGAACTAGTTACATATATTGAAACATTAGAAGGAGCTTTAGAATTTTTAGAGTTTATAAAAAATGAAACATTAAAAGTGAAAATTGGATATGAAGATGAGAAGTTCAATAATCCTAATATAACACCAAAAGAATACTACAACAATATAGATATAAATTACATTTTTATAGATGATATAGATAAATTCTTAGAATTAATAAAATCAACTAAAAATTTTGAGGCTGAAAAGATATTACAAGAGGCATTACAATATTCATTTAAAGTAATAGGTACAACTAATTCAAGTAAAATGAAAGGGTTCGACAACATAACAAAGCTATTAAAAGATAATGCAGAAGGGATTATACTTGGATTACCTAATGAACAGATGGTATTTACAGGAATACCAATTGTAAGAGCTAAAAAACCAGAGATTGGATTTGGATTTGTATATAAAAAAGGTGATTTAAAGAATATTATGATTCCAAAATATTAAGAAAGGAGTACTTTTTTATGAATTTTAAGAAAATAATTTCTTTTTTTATACTAATAATTACAGTTTCTGGGATTAGTTTTTTAAGTATTTATTTTGTTAAAAAATTTGAAGATAATTTAATAAAAAGTAATGATATAAAAGTTTCTAGTAATATTGCAATAGTAAATCAAGATGCTGGAATTGAGAAAGAAAATAAATACACTAACTATAGTGAAAAGATTATAGAAAATATGGATAGTAAATATATATTAACAAGCAGAGAAGTAGCTAAAAATGGATTGAAAAATGGTGAGTTTTCTGCACTTATAATATTTCCAGGTAAATTTTCACATAATGTTGTATCTATAAATAATGAAAATCCAGAAAAAGCTCAATTCTATTATGAACTTAGCCCTAAATTAGGCAATGTAGAAAAAGCTGAAATTAGAGAAACAATAACACAAATAGAAAGAGAGATAAATGATAAGATAAGTTATATTTATGTGGCTAATATTTTAAATGAGTTTCATGATTCACAAGATAAAGTAGTAGATGTTCTAGGAAATAATGACAAACAAGTAAAGAAAATACTCTCAGTTAATGATAATGATTTGGTTAAATCTATAGAGCTAAGAGACTTTGAAAAGAAAAATATAGATATAAGTACTCTTGATTTAAATAGTGATTTTGATAAAAATCAAAAAGTAATGGAAGATATGGACTCTAATTATAAGAAGTTTTTAGCAGAAGGAAATGCTGTTTTAAACACAATTAAATCAACTGCTGAAAATCTAATCACTAAAGAGAGTGGACTTTTAAGTTTTTTAGATAATATAGCTAGTATTAATGTATTACCCATTTATTTCAATGGAATTCAATTTCAAGATGTAATAGAAAGTACACAACATAATTTTAACGAGTTCTTTACTAATAAGTTCGATGAAACAAGGGAAAAACAAGATAATAAAATTGATGAATTAGATAAAAATGGGGATGAAAATTTAAGTGATGGAGAAACAAGTATAAGCTCAACTACAGATGATGTAAATAAAAACATAGAAGTCTTACCGAACACAGAAGATGAAACTAAGAAATTAAATGATGAATTTGATAGTTTTGAAAAATACTTATCAGATATAAAAGCAAATATTAGTGAAGAAGAAAGTAAAACTCCAGAACTTGTTATAAATACTTCAAATGATGTAGGTAAAAAAATAGAACAAGATATAACAAATACTATAGACTCAACTATAAACTCTGTTAATGAATATAATAAATCATTAAAATCAAGTAACAGTAGTTTAGAAGCATTGAAATCTGAAAATAAAATTAATGCATTGATTTCAGAAACGTCTACAAGTTTATTGATTAGTGGAGAGCCTACAACAAAAGACTCGTTGATAAATTCAGTAAGCGAAAAAATAGACTATCATACAAAAACTAATGAAATAAATTTTGAAGCTGTAAAAACTAATTTCAATAACAATCATCCTGAAAATAAAGTGAATAATTTAGATGAATATTTAAACTATGTATTAAGTAATAATTCAGAACCTACAAACTTGGAATTAAAACAATATGAGTTAACAAATTCCTTTAATAAATTAAATATATTAGAATCTAATATTGATTTAGAGAAGAACAAAGAATTAATACTAGACAATATTAAATCTGAGTTAAGTAACTATGATAAGACTCAAAATGAAAAATTGAAATTATTTAATGAAAGATATGAAGGTATAAAAAAATCCTATGTTGATCAAGTAGATAATATTAAAAAAGACTCAGAAAATAGTAGAAACTCAATAAAAGATTCAAACAATCAATTGATAAAGTCTATAGATAATCAAGTAAAAGAAAAGAATGAGAAAAATAAAGGCTTAATAAATAATTTAAAAGAATATGTTTCGTATATTTTTGGAGGATTAAAAGAATCTACTAAAATAGCAAATAATGATGTTAAACAATCATTAAATGAAAATACTGATTTAAATGAAAAAGCTTTAAAATATGAAAATTCAATTTATATGAGCAGCCTTAGAGAAAGTATAAGAAAAACTGAAAGTACTACAAAAGATGGATTAAAAAAATCTTTTATGGAAAAGCAAGAACCGTTAGATCAACTAAATGGAGAAATAGATAAATATAATCCTATAGATTATATAACTAAAAATCAGTCAATATTTACTAATTTAATTAGTGATTACAATCAGAATAATGTAGGAATATCTGACAAGATAAATGAGCAAGATCAAAAAAATATAAAGTTTACAGAAGAAACTTATGAAAAAGCAGATGAACACGTTGAACAATTAAAAGAAGATGTATTAAAAACGAAGGAAGAATCTGAAAAGTTGATAACAGATGGTTTAAAAGAAGCAAAAGAAGGTTCAATAAATAATAGTAATGAAGATAAGAAACTTATGGGGGATTTTTCTAATAAACTTCCGTATACAAGAGTTGGATCATTATCGAATTTAAAGACATATGATTTTATATCTACCCCACTGGAATCAATAAATACTACAAATAATAACAATGAAATAAAAGATACTAATGTTTTAGCATCTTCATCAGATAAATCATTTTTTGATAAGTATAAAGGCTATACATTATTTAGTGGTTTATTAACAATAGTTCTTTTAATGTTTTTTATAAAGCTAATAACCTCACATTTTAATAGAAAGGATAAGGTTGAACATGAGTAATGAAATTCTTATAAATGAGGAAGCCTTTACAAATGCTATAAATAGTATAAACAATATTGTTAAAAACTTAGATAATATAAAAACTGAAATTACAAATGCAAATGAATATTTAAAAAGCAATTGGGAAGGAAAATCAAGTAAATCTTTTTTAAAAGAAAGTGAAAATATTTCTAACACATTCACTGATTACACAGAGGGACTAACATCCCTTTGTGAAGATTTAAATACAGTATTAACTAAGTTTAGTGAAACAGATATAAATATTGCAAATAATATTGTAGGGGGTAAGTAGATGTTTGATAAAATTGGCAAATTAAGAAGTTTATATGCAGATAAAGGCAAAATAAGCAGTTCAAATTATAAAGTTAATAGTGCAAGTTTATCAGGAAATTCAGTTAATAATTTAAAAAACTATATAAAAAGCAATATAAGTAGTAGCTTATATGTAGAAAATATAGATTATTTAATAAGTAAAGTAAATAATATAAACCAAGGATTTAGTAGTGCTATATCAGACACAAAGTCTAATTATAATAATCTACTAAATGAAGTAGAGGAAAAAATAAAAAAAGAAAAAGAGATACTTTAAGGGGGGGCAATGATGGAGAGAGAGTATGAAATTCCAAGTGATATACAAGAACAACTAGAAGTTATAGATATATTAATGAAGTACGAAAGATATGATATGGCTTTAGAATCATTATTTAATATAAGAGAAAATAATGACAAAATAGAAGATGTATATTTTAAAATAGCAGATATTTATGAGAAAAAAGGATTAATATCAAAAGCTATTGAAGAAATGAGAAAACTAGAATTTATTAATGAAAAGTCAATGGATGTAAAGTTTAAACTAGCAACTCTATATGAACAAGAAGGAAGGTTAGACAAAACTTTTCATTATCTAGCCTTAGCAATAAACAATGGATATGACTCTGAAAAAGTATTCTTTTATAAAGGTTTAGTTTATGAAAATGAAAACAAATATGATGAAGCAATAATGTTTTATAAACAAGCATTAATGAAGAATATATCATACATGCCACCAAAGTATAGGTTATACTACAT
>NZ_JAKEDR010000163.1 GCF_023653455.1 Paraclostridium ghonii | reverse complement strand
CCTATTTTTATCTATTGCACTTTTTTTATTTTCATTGGTTTTTCTTTTAACCGCCTTTATATCTCTAGTAGCACAATAAAAAACACCATCTGATTTTAATAAAGCATTACAAGTCGTAAGGACCATATCCTCAAACTCTAAAGAAGTAACTGAATTTATAACACTATCCAAAACAACTTTATCGTATAGAGCATTTTTCTTTATATCTATTTCAGCAATCTTTATCATTTTAACTACTGATTTAATGTCGATAGTTGGTTTTCCATCTTTTTTAAAGTGTGGCTCATAAGCAAAAGCTTTATATCCTTTATCTTTTAAAGAATTTATGTAACCACATTTGCCTGCTCCAAAATCAATTATTCTATCATCTTTTTCAATTTCTTTTAAAATAACTTTTTCATATAAAGCAGATTTTTGAACAACTCCTACGACTCTATTCATTTGGCAATACAATTGGTTATAGGATTTTATCCCTAATGCTTCATAGTTGTACTCTCCAAATTCATTATTTTCACATATGTCTAAAAAGTCAACCACATCATCATTTTTCATTTTATACACTAATAAGCCATACTTTAAATTGTGGATAGCATTTGCATACTCGCTATTTTGAATTATATTTCCGTATTCATCTATTATCACACTCCCCCATTCTCCGTACTTAATACATAGTTTTGATATTTCTTTAAGTACTTCGGGGTTTTTATATTCAATAGGTCTTATTTTATCCCAACTTACAAAACTATAACAAAATGGAAGCTTATCAGCATCTTCTATTATAGTTTTAGATATATTAGTTTCTATACTATTATGAAATAAGTTAAACCTAACTTCATCAACCATAGGTATATCTTTATGAATTATGATCGCAGGAATGTTTGTTATTCCTATTGCCTTGCTTGCTTTAGTCCTTTGATGTCCCGCTGTTAGCACATTGTTTTTGCCGTTAAGTATTACTGGCTTTACTATTCCAAATCTTTTTATGCTTCTTTTTAATGCTTCAAATCCTTGCTCGTTTATTTTTCTTGGGTTATAATCTGCTGGGTTTAAATTTGTTATGTCATAATCAATAGTGAAGGCATTTTTTATCATTAGAACATACCTCCTACCAAGTCTTGAACAAATCCTTGAAGTACTCCAGTTTTCTCTATATATTTTTCAACCAGTACAGTTAACATCTTAAATTCTTCATCTGACAAAGTTATATTATAAGAACCAAACTTAAGATTTTTTAAAATAACATTGCCACGCTCTGTCCTTTCAAGTTCTAACTCGTCAGGCAAATCTATATCGTCTAAGTCAATGTCCATATTAAAATCATAAAAATCTATGCTTACTAAATCTAAATTAAAATCTAGTCCTTCTAGTTGTTCTAACTCCACTTTCAATAATTCTTTGTCCCAAGTTGAATATTCAGAAACCTTGTTGTCTGCTATTCTAAATGCTTTTATTTGTGCTTCTGTTAAATCATCCGCAACTATTACGGGTACTTCTTCAAGTCCTAACTTTTTAGAAGCTAATAGCCTTGTATGTCCTGTTATAACAATATTATTCCTATCTATCACTATAGGAACTTTAAACCCAAATTCCTTTATGCTTAAAGCAACCTTATCTACAGCATTTATATTATTTCTAGGATTATTTTTATAAGGTATAAGTTGCTCCACCTTTAATGTCTTTATGTCCAATCTTCGCACCCTGCTTTCTTAATATTTGATTATTATTTAAATTGTCGGTTTATTCTACTTCTGCAATTCCTTTTTTTTTCATATATTCTGTTTCACAATTAAGAATTTCTTCTATAATCTCTACATCAAACCCAGTTTTTTTATTTATGTATAAAGCTAAATCGTCAGTATCTAATATTAATTCCTCCATAAAATAACCTCCTTAAACTAAAAAGGAAGCCTTACGACCTCCCATTCCCCTTAGGTATTTCGACCATTAACTCAACCAAACTTTTCTTTTTAGCTGGCACGATAGCAACCTTTACTACCTCGTTAATGTCTTTCCATCCCTTATTTTTATTTTTACTCATTGCTATTCCCCTTTTGTGAGTAATAAAAAAACACCTACGTACATATATACATAAGTGCTTTTTTGTTGTTCACTGTTCACGGAGTATTTGAAATTATTCAAGGGAGAATAAAGTCCACTTGTAGATTTCTCTACACTACTATAATAACACTTATCGAACATAAATTCTATAGAAAAATCAATGAAAAACCCAGTAATTTCAACGCTTTCACGTTTTTATATATTGAAAATACAAATAAAAAAGAAGGCTTATGCCCTCTTAACTCACTTCTCTATACTTTTTCACTTTGTTATATAAATATCTTAACTCTTTTAGTATTCTAGCTTTAGCTTTTGTTACGGCATCCTCTGTAGATAATCTCAAAGCACTAGCTACCTGCAAATGCGTCTTACCTTTTATAAAAGTGCTTTCTATTATAAATCTATCTTTATCTTCTAAAGAATCAAGCAAAGCTTCTGTATCACTCACATCTTCTAATAGTTCTATTAATCTTTTTTCTCTAGCGACTACAATATCAGATATATCACTTTTATTTGAAGTTTGAACTCTTTCTTTATCGTATTGTATTGCCTGTAAGTCTAAACCGTAACTTAGCATTTTTATTTCAGATTTATTTTCTCTGTAGCTTCTTAAAAGACCTTCAACAGTTTTTTCTCTTTTCAAGATATATTCCCCCTAGTAAAAACAAAATAAAAATACAGTAGAGGTTATTGTTAACCCCTACTTAATAACATTCCTGTTGTCTTTTTATATTTATCTCATACTTTTTATCATACGCATTTATTAGATCGTTGTATGTAAAACCTAATTCTCCTAACATTGATACTAATAAAGGTAAAATTGACTTAAGACTATTAATATCATTCTCTAAATATAAGCCTACCCAAATAGAAGTTTTTATGTATCTATATAGTGTATTTAAATCAATACCCTTCAATTGCTTCGTAGTCGGGACTGTAAGGTGCGTCAAATCAACCTTTAAATCATTTGATAGGCTTAATATAAAATGAAGGCAATCACAAGCTTCTTCTAATGTTTTATCTTTATCAATAGGCTTATTCTTCTTCCAATACTTAAATGATTTAATTTCATTCATAAATTCACTAAACTCTACATCTAAGGCTATTATCTTTTCATGTAATAAATCTCTTTCATTGTCTATATTATTACTTTCATATATAAATTTATCTAATTTTTGTTGTTTCATTTGCAAACTCTTAATTTTTATCATCCCCTATTTTATTTGCAACTAATATAGATATTAATACTGTTCCAAGTATGCCACCTATTATAAATCCTGCTATAAAATTAAGCATTCATTTGTCCATTCCCCTCTAAAGAACTTATTTCCCTTTCTAAAAACCATAATGCCTTTTTCAAATCTTGCATTTTATTACCTTTGTGATCAGCTCTACCTATATATTTTATTGCATTTCCCAAACAAAACCCTAGCTTCCAATCCTCTATAACATCTATAACCTCGATATTCCCCATATTGCAATGCTTAGGGTGATTTATCATTTCTTTTTTGTTGTTCTTAAATAGTTCTAATAAAGGCTTTTCAATTTTTCCTACAACTTCAAATAAATAAGGCTCATACTCACATTTAAAGTTAGCATCGTTAACTATTTCGACATAATCGAAAACTCTTGCATCGTGCAAAACTTCGTATTCTTTCCCTAAGCTTAAATTTTCATATCCACCTTCATTAATACATTTTATTTTCATTTGCATATTCCCCCTAAAAGTTAATTTGTCATTTGTTTTATATCTAAGACATACCTGTTAAAACTAGAAAGGTATATCGTCAGTATCTATTGCTTGGAATCCTTGAGGTTCTAATCCTTGTGGCTTAAAGTCATTACCTTCTTTATTTGCTTTATCTAAAGCATTTACAAACTTAGCGGCACACTTAGTAAAAGTCTTTCTTTCTCCGCTTTGGTCTTGGTAATTATCAACCCTCATGCTCCCTTGTATTGAAATTAATCTACCTTTTGATAAGTAGTTTGCACAAAATTCAGCAGGCTTACCCATTACCTCAACTGGTATAAAATCAGTATCCCTACTTCCATCTTTTTTAGTGTAATCTCTATCAACTGCAATGCTGAATGTTGCAACTGCTGTTCCTGTTCCTGGGATATATCTTAATTCGGGATCCTTTGTTAATCTTCCAACTAAAATTAAACTATTCATATACAACCACTCCTTTATATTATAGAACCATGTTTTTTCTAATTTTTTTACTTATTTTATCTGATATATCTCCAATGTCTATATTTTTATCTTCTAGGCTACAATTTACTCTAAATATAGGACCTATATTTTCATCTATTTCAACCTTTCCCATTAATTCTTTTAATTCCGTTTTTCCCCATGAGTTCTTTAAATTTATTTCCCCTTTTAATGTAAACCACATTCTTTGAAAATCCATCTAACAACCACTCCTTAATTTTTATTTTGCACAATTTATAATTTAAAACCATTTAAAACCGATTCTAAGCGTTTGAAAACTTCTTCATATGACTTTATATTGTTTTCTTGTTTGAATCTCACTAGAAAGTCTAATTTGTCGGCATCTTCTAACGAGTAGCCATTTTCTTTTAATTTTTTCTTCATTCTATATCTTTTTTGTATTACGTTTGCAGTAAATCTATTTGCTTTTTTCCACTTTGAAGCAGATTCTTTAAACTTGTCTTTATTTTTTTCATAATATCGTTTATTTATAGCTTTCCTAAGTTCTGATCCTTTTTCAGTACTTTTATAATTGTTGTATTTTTCTATCTCGCAACAACTACAATTAGAGCTTTTACCATACAGGCATTTTTTCTTTGAATAAAAACTATCTAAAGGCTTTACTTTAAAACATTTACTACACATTTTAACTTCATCATTCATAAATTGCTTATATTTAATGCTATTAAGTAAGTTTCTTTTGCTACTTTTTATAAAAGTTTGTTTGTCTAAATAAGTTTCAAATTCACAATAACATTCTTCGAAATACTTCTCCAAATCTTCATACTTAACATATCCTTCCTCTTCAAAGAACTCTAGTGTCAAACTTGCTGGATAAGCACCTAGTTTTAATGTACTTATCTTATTCATTCTTATTCCCCCTTAATTCTTTTGTATTTACTATTTAATCTGCACCTATGACTACAATATTTTCTATTCAAGTGATAGTCTTCAAATTCTTTGTTACATTCCAAACATATTATAGTTCTCATTCCGTCCCCCTTTACATCAAAGAAGCTAACATATAAAGCCTTATAATGCCCTTTAAACCTTCTTTACTTAAGAATTTATCTATATCATTTTTAGTTAGTGTGTGGGTTGTTACATTCGACTCTATTGCCTTGTTCATGTACTCTCCGTACTGAACCTTTAAACTGTCTATACGCTTAAGCCTTGTTTTATACGAGTTTATCTCTTTTTGAAATTCACAACTATCCTCCCGCATATTTAAAATCTTATCGGCTAACGCTTCATTTTCTTGCTCTAATCCTTCTGCTTTATTAATCATTAAGTCAAGTGCTATGTCTGTATCTTTCAAATGCCTTTTAATTTGTTCTAGTTCTACGCTTAAAGAATTGCACTCTTTGTCTGCTTCGTACAATTCTAAGTTTTTATTTGTTAATAGTTCTTTTACTCCACTTAGCTTATTTTCTAAAATCTTTATATCTGCATCTTTCATAGATACTATTTTTTCGTGCGTTTTTTTAGAAATTATCATTCGATATATCCCCCTACATTTAAATAAAAAAAATAAAAAATTAATCTTTGTTTTTGCATTTCTCCCACATTTCGACTACTAACTTGCTAAACGTTACTTTGTGTTTATCACAATACTCTAACATCTCTTCCAATGTGTCAATATCAATGCTTATTGTCTTGTTGGTTTTCAATCTACCCACCTCACTTGCTTACTTATATTATATCACAAAAGTACGTACATATGTACGTATATAGCGTTTTATTCGAACAATCGTTCGACATTTTTATACAAAAAAACACCCTTTCGAGTGCTTTTATTTGAAATTATTCTAATCAATTGATACTTATTATATTTACTTAATAGTATCCAACGCTCTAACATATATGCCCTTTTTTAATAACTCTTCTCTCTTTCTTTTATCTTCTTTAATTAATTCTTGCTCTTTTAAATATTTATTTTTTGTTACTATCCTCACGCTATTTTTATTATTAACTTGGCTAGATGCTTCTTCTCTATTATAAGCTTTTATAGTTTTTATTAATTTATTAGTTTTATTATTCAATATATAAAATTCTTTTTTATATACTTTTTTAACATCATCAATTTTAAATTCTTTTATACCGTCAAACGTATCTAGCTTTATAATATCGTCTATAATTTCTACAGCATCAAAAACAAAATCATAATACATGCAATCTTTTAGTACTCTATATTTTCCCATTATCCTTAATACCTCCTATAATCCTCAAAAACGCTTATTTTACATCTAATTCATTATAATTACATTATATCTAATATATATCTAATCCAATAATGGTAATTTTTATTTAATCTATCAATCCTTTTTCTCTTAAAAACTTTTTATGTAATTTTTCTTCGGCATCTTTTCTAGTTTTTATAGCATCCTCTTTATTTTCGTATCTTCCAAGATTGTAGTAGTTATTTTTAAATCGTATTTGAACTACCCATTTATTTCTACTACTATCCCACGAAATACCTGTTATCCCACTTGTATTGTTGGATTTAGGTGTAGTTCTGCTTATAACTTGTATATTAGTACCTTCTATAATTTTGTTTTTAATATGGAGTGCGCCTAATTTTTTCCCGTTTTCTATAGAAACTTCTTTTTGTAAACAACCACAACTTCTTACACCATCATTTGCAAGTAAATATTCCGCTACTTCTACACAATTTCCACAATCACACTCGCATTTCCAAATAACGCAACCAGTTTGTGTATCTCTTTTATTTAGGCTTTTTAAAACCGTTAATCTTCCAAACTTTTCCCCTTTTATATCTTTTGCTTTATACTGTGTTTCTTTTTGTAAACAACCACAACTTTTTTGACCTGCAGTTATCATATCGGCTCTTATCCATTTTTCTTTGCCACAATCGCATTTGCAATAGTAAAAAGTTCTATTATTTTCTCTTTTCCTAGATAAAATAGTTAGCATTTCTATTTTTTGTCCTGTAAGATCCTTAACTCTTCCCATTTTACTTGTTACACCTCTTTGTATTATCTAATTTACCATATTCTCTTTCAAGTGCATTTATATCAAAGACCCAAGTAGTTCCAAATTTTTTTACGTCAATATCTTCTTTGAATTTACCGTTTTTTATATTCATTCTTAGTGTTCCATCTTGCTTATTATATAGTTTAGCGGCATCTTGCAAACTTAGTAATCCTTCAAATTTTTTATCCATTTTATCAACTCCACATAATTTATATTTGAGGCTTTATAGGTAACCTCAAACCCTTTAAAACACTTGTTTTATAATGAATTTTTTAATACATATTCTTAAGTTTTATATTTTTAATTACTAAAGCTTTTATACCGTTTTTAAAATATACATCAGTTCTTAAATCATCAGAATAACAAAGATTTTTTATATCCTCCATATTCGAAATATACTTTCTTATTGAATTCATATTCTCATTATCATCTACATAAAAAACTTTTTTGTTATCTGAAAATTCTAGCATTGAACCACCTATCGATATTTTTTGAGTTAAGCCTCTTTGAGTTTCCATACCTTTTAACATATCTTTTATATTATTTTTCATTTCCCAATACCTCCAAGTTTTTATTTACAAGTATTTAACTTGTTATCTTAATTATATTATATACGCTAGCGTATATAATATGCAAGTGGTTTTATAAAATTTATTAAAAAACTTTTCGACAAAATAAAAAAGAGTAGATTTCTCTACTCGAAATAAATATTATCTAAATCGTCTATACTGTCTATATCGGCGTG
>NZ_JAKEDR010000162.1 GCF_023653455.1 Paraclostridium ghonii | reverse complement strand
GGAGGAGGAGGAAGAGGAAGAGGGGGAGAAGAGAAAGGGAAAGAGGAGAGGAAGGGGGGTGGATGTATATAGTTAGTAAAACCTACTATAGAGAGGGTGGGGATAAGTCTATTTATATTTACGGTTAGGGTATTATCATCTATAAATAAATCTAAATCCCATAAATAATCCATCAAATCTCCTCTTGATACTATTTTGCCTTTATTTTTAATTAAACAATTTAATATTCTAAATTCATTCTTTGTAAGTTCTAATTCTTTATCATCAAAACAAATACTATTTTTACTCAAATCTAATTCTAATTTTTTATATGTAAGTATTTCTACAGGTGTATTTTTATAAGTTCTTCTTAATATTGAATTTATATGAGCTAAAAGTATTTGTGTGTTATATGGCTTTGTTATAAAATCATCAGCTCCTAAATTCATACTCATAAGTTCGTCCATTTCTGTATCTCTGCTTGTTACTACTATTATTGGTACATCCGATTTTTTTCTTATTTCTCTACATATATAATATCCATCACATATTGGTAGGTTTATATCTAGTAACATTAAATGAGGCTTTTCATTTAGTGTATTTTCTACTATGTTTTCAAATTCCTCCATTATTACTACTTCGTAGTTATAATTAACTAAGAAATTTTTTAGCTCAACCCTTATTTTTTCGTCATCTTCTATTAAAATAATTTTTTCCATTCAAAATTCCCCCTTTCCTATTTTTTATTAACCTAGAATAGGATATGATTAAAAATCGATATAATAAGAATAATTATAAATAAAAAATATATTGGCTATTTAGCCAATATATTTTTTATTTATAATGGTAAAGATAATTCACTGAAATCATATTCAGTATTTTTTGTTTTAGATATTATCTTCTCTTAACTATTTATTAAATATATTACCTTTTCTGCATGTTTAAATTAAATTATTTTATTTACTTATAATTGTATATGTATTCATAGCATTTAACGGTACTGTATTTAAATATGTCTCTCCTGTCTTATTAAAGAAAACTGCATATGTTATACCATTATTACTTCCATCTCTTACACCTTGAACTTGTATAACTCCTTTATCTGGAACACTTACTTTAACTGGCTTATGTCTAATTGAAAAAGGAGCTCCTTGTGCTACTCCATCAATACACACTTGAACATAGTCATTATCTTCTACTTGCGAAAAATTCCATATTGATATTTCTAAGTTTCCAACCCCTCCTGAAATTTCTAACGTTGCATTCTTAGGATCAAGTTTTAGAGCTTTTTTACTTAATAAATCACCTTCAACTACATTTTCAATAGCTCCTGAAGTTAAATTATCTCTACTAAATGCCTCCTTTGGTGTATAAGAAAACATAATAGAAAATATAAACATTACTAAAAATAATCCTCCTATAACTTTTCTAAATTTTTTCATAGAAGGGTTTATATAATCATCTCTTTCTTCCTCATCTTCAAATCTTTTATACAAACTTTCATCAATATCCCCTTGTTCACATTCAGAGTTTTTATTTTCTTCATATAAATTTATGTCAGATTGATTTTCTAACTCAATTTTATTGTTCTCTTTAAATCTTTTCATCGTATCCTCCGTTAACTAAGTTCTTCGTTATAGTTTTGCATTTTTTCCTCACTCTCTAGCATAGTTTCTGAAATAGGCTTTTTCTTATAATACATCGACATAAATACTCTCCAAATTATTAATGACATTACAAAAGATACTATTCCAAAAATTTTCCTACCTGGAGTTAATTCCATGTAACTCCAGTTTAATATTTCAACTCCTATACCAATAAATATATTTGATATTGTAAGATACTTAAGAGTTTCAAATAACGATGGAAAAATGCTATAAATCCTCCTTAAAGCTCTAAATCTTAATGATATATACATAAGCATTGTAATTGCTATAAGTAAAGTTATATATTCTCCATTAACTGTAAATCCAGTACTTATTATTTTGTAAGCATCTATAATAGTCATAATCGGAAATAATATAGATATAAGTACAAGTAAAGGCATACATAATATACCATATGCTAGTGTTATAATATTGCTTATTATATTTGATATAAATTTCATACTATCACCTCTTTATCTATAAATTAATCTTTGATACATCACACGCTTCAATAGTGATAAGATGCTCTTTAGTTAAGTTATCAATCTTTTCAAGTCTAACGGCTTGGTTTCTTACTGCTTTTTCAAACATATTTCTAACATATCTACCATTTCCAAAATCAGATACCTTACATGCTTCTTCAAATATATTTTTAATTTTCAATTTAGATTCTTCAGTAAGTACATACCCTTTGCCTTTGAATAATTTGTCGGCAATAATTGACAAATCACTAACTGAGTAATCTTTAAATTCTATAATATTTGCAAATCTAGACTTTAATCCTGGATTAGTATCTAAGAACTTATCCATATCATCACTATATCCTGCTAATATCACTAATAAGTTATCTCTATTATCATCCATTCCTTTTACTAACGTATCTATAGCTTCTTTACCAAATCCACTACCACTTCCTGCATCTTGAGCTAGTGCATAAGCTTCATCTATGAATAATATTCCTCCAAGGGCTGACTCTAATTTTTCTTTAGTTTTTATAGCTGTTTGACCAACATATCCTGCAACCAATCCACTTCTATCTGTTTCTATAAATGTCTGACTACTTAACACACCAATATTATGTAAAACTTCACCAACAATTCTAGCCATAGTAGTTTTACCTGTTCCTGGATTCCCTTTAAATATCATATGAAGTGTTTGTGATTCATCTACAGGTAAACCTAAAGTTTTTCTTTGCTCTCTTATTTTCAATTGTGCTTGTAAACTTTTTATAAATTCTTTAACTTCTTCAAGTCCTACAACCTCATTCAATTTTGAGTCTAAATCAAATGTTTCTTTCGATTTATCATAAACATCAAAATCTTCTTCAGCTAATAATACTACAGAATTTTCATCGATCACATCCATGTCTGCTATCCTTGTTGATTGATTTCTTATTGTCCTTTCAATAATATTTCTTACCATTCTTCCATTACCAGAATTCTGTCCACTCTTTTGTTTTTCTTTTCTTATAGCTAATTCAAGTTCGTCTTCTGAATTTCCAGCTAATATAAATCCTTTATTGTGTATCATTTTTTTACCTATTTCAATTAATTCATCTATTTCATAATCCTTAAAG
Organism: Paraclostridium ghonii; assembly: GCF_023653455.1. GTDB lineage: Bacteria > Bacillota > Clostridia > Peptostreptococcales > Peptostreptococcaceae > Paraclostridium > Paraclostridium ghonii. The sequence continues at coordinate 5,021 of NZ_JAKEDR010000162.1, read as the reverse complement.
TTAACGCTCATCGGGAATCTAGATCTAAGACCTGAGTTAGTATTTAAGAAATCTTTCATCTCTTTATCGTAACCAGCAAGTATTACAACTATATCTTCTCTAAAATCTTCTATCAGCTTTACTAAAGTATCCACAGCTTCTTTACCTAGAGGATCATTTTCAGATGACATTAATGCATATGCCTCATCTATAAATAAAACACCTCCTAATGCTGACTTAAATACTTCTGTTGTTTTTTTACTAGTCTCTCCTGCATATTGACCTACTAAAGAGCTTCTATCTACTTCTATAACTTGTCCAGACTTTAATATTCCCATTTTACTCATAAGGTTCCCTATAAGTCTTGCAACTGTAGTTTTACCAGTTCCTGGATTTCCAGTAAATATCATATTAAGAGATTGAGATGATTCTACACTTACTCCAAGCTGCTTTCTTTTTTCTTTTGCAATCAGTTGCTTTTCTAAATCTCTAACAAATTGTTTTACATCTTCTAATCCAACAATATTATTTAACTCTTCTTCAATTTTAAATTCTTCTTTTTTATCTAATCCAAAATCACTTTCTGTTAGATTATTTATTTCCTCATTACTTATATCATTTTCGTCTAATTTAGCTAATCTATTAGATTGATTAGTTATAGCCTGTTCTATTATGTTTCTAGCTAATCTTCCGTTGCCACTATCATTTTTACCTTTTATTTGCTTACCTTCAAACAGTTCTAATAAACTCTCATCTAAATTTTCATCTATTATATATCCATTTGACTTTGCAATAACCCTTGATATATCTAACAATTCTCTTGGTGAATAATCTTCAAATTCAATATTATAGTTAAATCTAGATTTAAGACCACTATTTGTTTTTAAGAAATCTTCCATTTCTTCACTGTATCCAGCTAATATAACAACTAAATTATCTCTATTATCCTCAACAGCTTTTACAATTGTATCTACTGCCTCTATTCCAAAAATATCATTTTCATCTCTAGCAATAGCATAAGCTTCATCTATAAATAAAACTCCTCCCATAGCTGAGTTTACCTTACTCATTGTTTTTTGAGCTGTTTCTCCAACATATTGCCCTACTAAATCATTTCTAGAAACTTCAACTAAATGGCCACTTGATAAATATCCAAATGCTTTTAGGTATTTAGCCATTATCCTAGCCATTGTAGTTTTACCCGTTCCTGGATTTCCAGTAAATATCATATGTAAAGATAATTTAGCTTCTTTCGAACCTTTACTTTTTCTTAAATTTTGAACTTTTATATTATCATCTAATTTCTTTATAAATTCTTTTACAGTTGATAATCCTATTATATTCTCAAGTTCTTTATTTAAATCTTCGATACTATCATTATCATTGGTTTTAATTACAGAATATAAATTTATTGATTCTACTTCATTGGCTATTATTAAAGAATTATTCTCTTCTTTTATCTTATATGTATAATCGGTACTTATTTTTCCTGTTAACTCTAACTCAACTATCGGAGTGTATATGTAGTTTTTAATATATTCTTCTAAGCCATGGGCTCCTATGGTTTTGTCAAATTTATTTAGTACGTGATTTAAAACCATTTCATCAAATTCTATATTTATTTGAAGATTATTATTTATTTTTGTTTGATAATCATTTAATATAAATTTGCATATTAATGATAAACTTTCCTCATTAAGATTTATTGTATTTATTATGTCATTTACTTTTTTCATAAAATTATTAGAAAATGCACTTCTTATATCTTCTTCTTTCTTTTCAGTTATAAATACGAAGTATTTTCCATTAACTAATATTTCATCAGTAGTATTTAAGGTAAGATTACCCTTACCTGTAACATCTACCATCTGACCTAATTGTTCTATATATCTTCTATTTAATTTAAGTTTCTCATCTACAACAAGTTGTGTAAGTAAATCTAAAGCACTTTGATGGCAATTTTCAAAGTTATCAAATACAATAATTTGCTCACTACTATATAAAGCATTATATAAATCCGATAAAAACAGATTATCTGAATCGCTTTCAAGTTTGTACTTAGCTAAATCTATAGAATGTATTCCACTTTTTTTAATGAGTTTATTTTCTTTTAAAAATCTAGCTATTGCCTTAACTGATAAGTGTCTTCCAGAACCATTAGGACCTGTTATAAATAATGTATTTTTTACACCATCTTCTTTTCCATATGCAAATGGTCTTTTAAAAGCAATTATTAATTTAGAGATATAGTCATTTTGACCAAGAACATACTCTGAAAGTGTATCCTCAATTGAAGTAAATACCTTATCTAACTCTTGTTTTTTTGTGATAGTGTTTAATTTTACATTATCGCTAGTTGCTGTTTGATTGATTAAAGCCTTACTTGGTTTACTTGATATCCTTTGATCTGAATCAAAATTAATAGTATTTGATGTACTAGATTTAGCCTTATTACTTATTTTGTTTTTCATATTAATATTTGTTTTTTCTAATGTTCTTTTATTTTTATTGAAATGATCTTTATCTACTATTCCAATCTCTTTTATATGATCTATAACTTGAATTTCAGGAAATAAAATTCTTAATAGTTTAGATTTAGACATGTTTGAATTTCCCCCTCAATTTTATTGTTTTAAAGTTTCCTAATATATTTTACCATAAGTTTCCATGGTAAATGTTATTTTATCATCTATATTAATTTTAGAATATTTAAATAAACAACTGATATCAATCTAATCAATTTTATTCTTTAGATATCTTTATATATTATTTGCCCTATAATATTTAAGATTTAAAAAATAAAAAACCACATTAATAGTTACATCAATGTGGTTTTATGGATTTAAATGGTGGAGACGAATCGCAAAAATATCTTCCACGAATTGTTTATTTTCTATTTATAAATTTTTTTCTGTAACAATGCTACCAATTATCTAGTAAATTATATTATCATAAAATTCTCTTCTGCAATACATTTTTTGCTTTTCTATCTCACTTTTAATGCCTTTTATCAAAACTGTATAATGATTTATATAACCTTCTTTTCTTGCTTTAAAATTCCTCTCTAGTATTTCTTTTTTAATGGAATTTTTATTATCTAAACTATACCACAAGCTCCATATATCCAAATTATCTAAGTTCTCATACTCTTTTTCTAAAATTTTCACATAATCATGATATATATTGCTTTTCTTTATAACCTTTTTACCAAATCTGCAAATTTCAATCTCTGATGACTCAAGATAATTATTTATATCTATATTATCTCTATCTACTTTTATAAAATATATTTTACCATGATTGTTTATAACTAAAACATTGTCATACTCAATATTATTATTCAAGTACTCTTTAACTACGTTAAATATCTTCATTATTATACTAAATTTCTTCCTTACAAGACTTTTATATATAACATCTAATTCATGTACTTTAAAAGAATACTTTTTATTTACTCTATGTTTTACTAGAGATGTTTTTATTATCATTGAGTCTTTTCCAGATTGTATTTTATCTAATTTATCATTTAATACTGTTTTACTGTTTAAGTTATCATCACTATTATACTCTATTTCAATTTCTATCAGCCTTTTTAATATCTCTATTGAATCTATGTATGGCTGAGATATATACTCTAAATTAGAAGATACTATTTTAAACTTGTCTTTATCACGATTGGATAAGTCATGCCATCTATCTATTACATCAAAATGTTCATCTATACCTTTCTCTTCTAAAACATCAACATATTCTTTGTATACTTTTCCCATCCCATAGATTTTAGCTCCAATTCTACAAAGAATAATTTCATTTGATTTTAAATTTATATTTTCTTTATATTTTTTATTTTTTGTATATATCCTACCTTTACTATCTATTATTAGTATTGATTCATAGTTTGGATCATTTAAAAGTCTAGACTTTATTATATCTCTTAAAAATTTAGTGTATAAATACTCTTTATTTTCTAGAGTACTACATATTTTACTTAAGTTAGATATAGTAAAACAATAACCACTTCTAACTCTACTTTTACATATATCTGTGTAGAACTCAATTCTCTTTTCTTTAGCTTTCTGAGTTCCTACTTTTTTTACGTTATTTATATTAAAATCTATACAGTAGTCAAACTTCTTACTCACGTGTTTATTATGTAACGCTTTTAGATATACAGCTACTTTTCCTTTTATCTCTAGTGTATCTCCTACAGATAGTTCTTCTATTAATTTAAATTTAGATTTAGGATACCACATATGGTCTGCTAAAAATTCATTGTTATCTTTATTTATAACTCTACTAAGTAATACTCTTTTGCCATTTTTAAGCTTATAATTATTGTTACTATCTTCAATTTCTTTCACTATTGAAATTATAGTAATCTCCTTGCCTAAGTATGGTTCTAATGTATTCCTCATGTATTCATTCCCCACCTTTTGCTATACTCTAATATATATTAACTTTAATTCGTACCTTTATTTGTACGCTCATTTGATTAATTTTTTAACATTTTAATTTTTTATTTCAATTTAAAATATGATCTTCTTACTTATATACCTTTACTTCTTTTGAGGTATCGTTTACCCACATATATATTATCATATCTTTTTCTAACAATCTATCTATATGGGATTACATGTGTAGAGTTAATCTTTAACATGTTATCTTAAATTCATTTCATTCGTAAATATTAAATAATTTTATATTTATATATAGTTACTTATAGTACTATTTCCTTTTCTTATATATCACCACTTTACAAGAAAATCTAACTCGCTAAATCTTCTATGTCCTTAAATTGACGTAGATATGGTATGCGGGATAGATTTTTCTTAAATATATCTCTATATTCAAATAAATATTTTTTAGTGTTTTTAAATTTGATTTATTGTTAATAATCATAATATAACTGAGCTCCTTATTTGTTATTTTTGTTTTTGTTTATACTAATGATCATTAACAAATTAATGCTCAGTTATATTATTTTCTGAGTTTTAAATTCAAAATTACTTGTAAAGTGGTGTCGATTTAATTCTATTCTGTAT
>NZ_JAKEDR010000161.1 GCF_023653455.1 Paraclostridium ghonii | reverse complement strand
TAATTAAATCTTATCATAATTGATAATGAATTTCAATATTTTTTAAATGTAAAATAATCTAGTATACTGTCTTTACATTTCATTTCATTAAATTATTTTACATTTCATGTAAATTTATGTTAGAATTTACTTGTAAGATATTTGTACAATTAAAAAGGGAGATGGATATATGAAAACTCAAAGATTAAACGCTGTTCTTGAGCAAATGAAAAAAGATAGCATAGATCAAATGTTAGTTAGTGACCCATATGCAATATTCTACTTAACAGGAAAAATGATACACCCAGGAGAAAGATTATTGGCATTATATATAAATGTTAAGGGAAATCATAAGATGTTTATAAATGAATTGTTCCCTGTAACTGAAAATTTAGGTGTTGAAATGATTTGGTTTAACGATACTCAAAACCCAATTGAAATCGTTTCCAAAGAGATAGATCAAGCAGGTACTATAGGTGTAGATAAAAACTGGCCTGCAAAATTCTTATTATCTTTAATGGATTTATGTTCAAAATGTAAATTTATTAACTCTTCTTACATAGTAGACACTTTAAGATCATCTAAAGATGAAGAAGAAAAAGATTTAATGAGAAAAGCTTCTGCTTTAAATGATGAAGCTATTAAAAGATTAAAAGATATAATAAATGAAGATTTAACAGAAAAACAACTTGCTAATAAGTTATCAGGAATATATGAAGATCTAGGGGCTGATGGTTTCTCATTCTCTCCTATAATAGGTTTTGGGCCAACTGGAGCAGATCCTCATGGGACTCCTGGCGATAGAAAAGTTAATGTAGGAGATGCTATAATACTTGATATAGGTTGTATTAAAGACCAATACTGTGCTGATATGACTAGAACTGTATTTTATAAAGAAGCTCCTGATAAAGCTAAAGAAGTATTTGAAATAGTGCTAGAAGCTAATAAAAGAGCTATAAATTTAGTTAAACCAGGTGTTAGATTCTGTGATATAGATGCTGCTGCTAGAGATTATATAACAGAAAAAGGATATGGAAAATACTTCACTCATAGAACAGGTCACTCTATAGGCCTTGAGTGTCATGATATGGGAGACGTTTCTTCTATTAACACTGACTGTTTAAAAGAAGGTATGATATTCTCTGTTGAACCAGGTATATATTTACCAGGTGAATTTGGAGTTAGAATAGAAGATTTAGTTTTAGTAACTAAAGATGGTTATGAAAATTTAAATAAACATGATAAAGAATTAGTTATAGTTGGATAAATTTAAAAGCATAAGCAATTAAATTGCCTATGCTTTTTTTGTTTAATGTATATAAAAGGATTATTTTAAATTTAATTTAAAATAATCCTTTTTTATATAATAATTTATTTAATTTTAAGCAAGTTCAGATACATTTCCCATAGCTCTATTTAGTATATCTTTTACATCTTGATGAGTAGCTTTTATTGGATTTGTTAATCCGCAAGCATCTTTAAGTGCATTGTCTGCTAAAGTATCAAAGTCTTCTACTTTAACTCCTAATTCTTTAAGCCCTGCTGGTATATCTATATCTCTTGATAACTTTCTTATAGCTTCTATGCAAGCTTTTGCTCCTTCTTCATCACTCATGTTTGTAGTATCTACATCCATAAACTTAGCTATATCTTTTAATTTAGCACTACAAACTTTTGAATTAAATACTTGTACCTCTGGAAGTAATACAGCATTACATACTCCATGAGGTAAATCATAAAATCCTCCAAGTTGGTGTGCAATTGCATGAACATATCCAAGTGAAGCTGAGTTAAAAGCCATTCCTGCTAGATATTCAGCATAAGCCATCATATCTCTTGCTTGCATATTATTTCCATCTTCTACTGCATCTCTTAAATGAGCATTTATAAGTTCTATAGCTTTTTGAGCACAAGCATCTGTAACTGGTGTAGCAGCAGTTGACACATATGCCTCAACTGCATGAGTTAAAGCATCCATACCTGTTGCTGCTGTTAATGATTTAGGCATACTAACCATTAACTCTGGATCATTTACAGCAAGTATTGGTGTAACATTTTTATCAACTATAGCCATTTTTACATGTCTTTCTTCATCAGTTATTATAGCGAAAACAGTCATTTCTGAAGCTGTTCCTGCTGTTGTATTTATTGAAATTAGTGGCAATTGAGGCTTAGAAGATTTATTTATACCTTCATAATCCTTTATATTCCCTCCATTTGTGGCTACTAATGCTATACCTTTTCCACAGTCATGAGGAGAACCTCCACCATAAGAAATTACAAAATCACAATCATTTTCTTTTAATATTTCTACTCCATCCATAACACTTTTTACAGTTGGATTTGGTATAGATCCTGGGTAAACTACATACTGTATATTATTTTCTGCTAAAAGGTTAGTTACCCCTTTAAATTCTTCACTTTTAGAAGATCTTTTTCCACATACTATAAGTGCTTTTTTAAGTCCTCTTGAAGTTATCTCTTCTGCTATTTGCTTAACACATCCTGGTCCCATTAAACTTATATTCGGCATAAAAAATGCATAACTCATGTCTTTTCCCCCTTGTTAAACGTTTTTTTAAATATTGTTTTTGTTTTTTATTTAACACATTTTAATTATATAGCACATTTTTACTTATGTACATAGTTTTTTTATTTTTTTACACTTAATTTTTAACTCTTCATTTATCTAATCCTGACTATAGGTTTTTATTAATAGGTAAGCTAATTTTGAATGTAGTTTTAGAATTATTGCTTTCAGCTAAAATGTTTCCATCATGAATTTCAATTATATTTTTGGCTATAGCTAATCCTAATCCGCTTCCTCCACTGTTTTTATTTCTTGACTTTTCAACTCTATAAAACCTATCAAATATAAAAGGTATATCTGAATGTGGTATTGTTTCTCCATAATTTATTATTTCTACTACTGCACTATCATTTTCTCTTTTAGTGATAATATCTATATACTTACCTTCATTGCCATATTTTGTTGCATTACTTATTATATTTTCAAACACCCTAACAAGTTTATTTGAATCTGCATTTATCATTAATTTATCATTAGAAAAATCAACTCTAATTTTCATATTAACATTTTTTAATTGACCATCTAAATAAGTTATAACTTGACTTATTAACTCAACCAAATTTATATCTGTTTTATTAAGTGGTAATGACTTATTTTGTAACTTTGTAAGCTCAAATAAATCATTTATAAGTACATTTAAATCCTTTGATTTTTCATAAGCTATTTTCGTATAATATTTAAGATGTACTTCATCTTTGTACTTATCATCTTCTATTAGATTTAAGTATCCTATTATAGATGTTAACGGCGTTCTTAAATCATGAGAAACATTTGTTATTAAGTCTGTTTTTGTCTGTTGAGCTTTTCGTTCTTCTACTGTTATATTCTTAAGTCTTTCTATAATTCTATTTATATTTTTATAAACTTCTCCAAAAATATCATTCGAATCTATATTTTCTATATTTTTTTCTAAATCTCCATCAGCCATAGACTCTATACTCTCCATTAATAGAGCTATTTTTTTATACCTTTTATAAGTAATTTTTATATAAATTAACACTGTAAATATAACAGGTATCATATAATATAAAAGAGTTCCAAATCTCCCGTTTTTTATTGATCTAAGCAAATGTGCAATCCAAAAAACTGATTCTTTATTTTGTAAGGCCGACCAAATTGTGTATAGTGTTGTGCATAATATGTTTGAAATAGTAAAACTTATTAATATATATATAAGTTCCATAAAAATAGATTTATATATATTAATTAGATATTTCGTGCTATCTTTCAATTTTATCTCCTCCCACCATGATGTATATATGATTTTACTTTCATTCATATACCTTTTTATTTTTTATACTATTAACCATTATAGCATTATTCTGTTTTAAATATTTTAATTATATTCTTCCTAATAAATATACTTACTATTCAATGTGTTTTAATGCTGTTTAATAAGTTACCCCTATAATATTTGTACACTATACTTAATATAAATAAAAAAACTTTTAGGTATAAAATAACCTTAGTGATTGAACTTATTTTCTTTAGATTTTACATAATTTATATTTACCACATTAAACGCAATATTCCAGATAAAAATATCTGTATATAAATATAATTTAAGATTTTAAAAGTTGATTTTTCAATAACAATAATATAACTAAGCCCTTTTTTATTATTTTATTTTTTCAATAAAATCTGTTTAAAGTTTCAGGCTTAGTTATATTACTTTATAAAAAATTCGCTTTGCTTGAGCGACTACGTCTGCGAACCACTTAATGTCGCTCAAATTTCATGTCGTCAACGTCCACTCGGCAAACTCGTGTCCCGTTACTCAAACGACTTCGTCCGTTGCTCAAGTTTAGCAGTTGGTATTATAACTTATCCACAAATCATATAATTTATAATACCTTAGTATATATTCTATTTAAAAACTGTTACAATAAACCCATCTATATTGTTACCAGATACATCATATTTTTGACATGAGTCAATAACAATTTGAGTTATATCTCCTGCTTTCTCAACAAAAAATATTTCTATATCCATATTATCATTTGCTATCTTTAAATGTTTTTCATTAAATTTAAATTCACGTATAATGTCTAAATACTCCTCTAGACAATAGTCAAACTCACTAATAATCTTTGCATGTGGATTTCCAACATATCTAAAGTGCCATTTTTCTTCTGATATATATGTTATATGTTCTTTTTCCTTTGCATATCTCATTATAAACCCATAACTAGATGCTAAATCTTTAAATTTTTTGCATATCCCATGATCAGGAAAAGACGGACATATAAAATCCACGCTATCGCTTACTTCTCCTAAATCAATTGCTAATCCGGTTTGATGTTCACTTTGTTTTGGTTTAGCAACATATTTTTTTGTAAATTCTATCCCATTTTCGTCTATGGAATCATTATAAATTTTTTTTTGTTCTTCTTCGCTTCTAAACCCACTTACTGCTAAAATTTGTTTTCTACCGTCTATGTCATCAATTAAATTTAAAAGTGAATCTTTCATTATTTTATTTATATATATAGGTGAATCTTTATAAATAGATAAGTATTCACTATCTATAGGCACTAAATTTTCTTCATTTTTTCTAAACTCATTATCCTTATTAACTAGTATTAAACTTCCAGAATATAAATCTTTTTCATGTAAATTTAAAATAATTTTATTTTGCTCAACTGCATCGTTTTTATATGTTAAACCCATGATGATTACCCCTCTTTCAATTATACATAATAACTATTGTTAAAAACTACAGATTAAATAGAAATATTTCCTAAAAGTATATCTGAGTAAAGAGACGCGTCTATATTTCCACCAGTTATAACTATGCATATATTTCTTCCTTTACTTGTATCTATTTTATTTTCAAGTAATGCGGCTAAACCTACACATGCCGATGGTTCAACTGTAAATTTTTCTTTTAGTGCAATCTCTTTTACTGCTTGAGCTATACTACTTTCTGATACTATTTCAACTTTATCTATATTGTCACGAATAAGATTAAAGTTAATATCTTCAGCTTTACTTATACGCAGTCCATCTGCTATCGTTTGTCCCATTTCTACTGTAATTGCTTTATTTTCTTTTATACTTTCTGTGAATAAAGGTACACTAGCAGGCTCAACTCCTGTAACTTTTATTGTAGGATCAATTTGCTTCATTGCAAAAGCCGTTCCACTTGCTAAACTTCCAGCACCACAAGGTACGATAATCTCATCCATTTGTCCATTCATTTGTTCCCATGCTTCAACTGCAACTGTTGCATGCCCCGTAATTACAAGTGGATCCATATGAGAATGTACTAAACAGTACTTATTTTCTTTTATTAATTCCTCACATTTCATGTCCCTATCTTGCCCTGTAAAACCATAAAGTACCACAGATGCCCCGTACCCTTTTGCACCTTCTATTTTTGCTATTGGAGCATTTTCTGGCATTACTATTGTAGCTTTTGTATTAAGAGATTTTGCCATATATGCAACTGCTTGAGCATGATTTCCACTAGAAGCTGCTGTTACACCATTAGATAATTCTTCCTCTGAAAGACTTAACATTTTGTTAGCAACTCCACGTATCTTAAAAGCCCCTGTATGTTGCATATTTTCAAGTTTAAGCCATATTTGAGCTCCTTTAAACATTTTTTCAAGATTGTTAGCTCTAATAAGTGGTGTTTTTTTTACATAATCATTTATTCTAGATTTTGCCTGTAAAACATCTGATATTTTTAATTTTGTTCTCATATTCTAAACCTCCCAGTTGTACTTTTATTATTGTTTAAGCTTTATATCTTTTGGTAATTCATAACCTATTTCGCATATATCATTGTATAAATGATATTGTTTTACTCCTTTAGTTTTCATATTAATTTCCTTGCGATTAACAGATGATTTTTGCATAATTCTGTCACCTTTTTTGTAATACACTACATCTTCATTAAATATTTCATATTTAGAGTAATGATTTTGATTACATAAAAGCTTTCCGTATATATATTCGTTATCAAACGAAATTTCAATTTGAAAATCTTTATCTGTATTATTTTTAATTTTTAAATCTTTCCATCCTTCTGCAATAGTTGCGTCTATTCCTTTTACTGCATCTGGTGAGCTTGGGAATGTACTTACTGTATGCCCATGCCTCTCAATAATTGTCAATGGACTATGAAGAAAAACTTCAAATATTAAGTTACTTAACTGACATAATCCCCCTCCATATAAAGCAACAATATTTCCATTAACTAATATTAATCCATCTTTATACGGTATGTTTTTGTCTGCATGTTGTATAAGTTTCCATAAAGAAAAAGTTTCATTAGGTCTAATTACTACTCCACTTATTTTTTTAGATGCTAGTTTCAAGTTATATATCTTATTTTCTTGATAAACAATATCAAATCCACTATTTTCGTTAATCATTTTTGATTTTGTTTCATAAATTTTATGTGGTAATAATTTTTCCTCTATATGCTTTGCATATTGATTTTTATCAATTTTCATCTTTAAGTAAAAAAATATTTTTCGTTGTTTTTTCCTCAGTGGTAACAGAAACGGAAACATTTCTGTTATTCTTTTCTTTGCCATAACTATTTCCTCTCTGCTAAAGATTCTTCTATTAATTTATCTATTAATTTTGTAAAATCTAATCCTATTAAATTCATCATTTTTGGATATCTACTACCGTCAGTAAATCCTGGTAGTGTATTTACTTCATTTAAGAAAATATCTCCTTTTTTATCTATAAACATATCAACTCTTGCCATACCCTCACAAGAAAGTAATTTGTATATTTTTATAGCTGTATTTTTTACTTCCTCAGCTTTAGAACTTTCTATTCTTGCTGGAGCATGAATTTTTGAAACTCCTGAAGCGTATTTTGTTTCAAAATCAAAGAATCCTGTTGATAGTTCTACCTCATCAACTTCTCCAACTATAAGATTATCTTTACTTCCAAGTATTGCACACCCTACTTCAAAACCGTCTATAGATTCTTCAATCAATACCTTGTCATCTTGCATAAATGCATTATCTATAGCACTATTTAAATCTTTAAAGTTGGATATTCTAGTAATTCCTATAGATGATCCTGATTTTGCAGGTTTAACATAAATAGGAAAGTTCATATCTTTTTCCTTTATCTTATTTACTACATTATCTTTTTTATCATATATTATTATAGACTTTGCAACTTTTACACCTGCTTTACCCACTATACTATGTGCTATTGATTTATCCATACAAACTGCAGATGATAATGTCTTGCATCCTACAAATGGTATTCCTGAAAGTTCTAATAATCCTTGAAGCGTACCATCTTCTCCATACTTTCCATGTAATACTGGGAATACTACATCTACAGGGATTACCTTAGCTTTTGAATGTGTAATTTCTATAAATCCTTTATTACTTTTACATGGCGATATAAAAGCTTGTGTACAACTTTCATGTTTATACCATGTGTTATTTCTTATATTTTCTGTTGTTGAATCATACTTAAGCCATTTTCCATCAATTGTAATTCCTATAGTTAAAACATTATATTTATTTCTATCAATGCTATCAATTACAGCTGATGCTGATTTAAGAGAAACCTCATATTCATTTGATTCTCCTCCGAATATTATCAATACATTTTTTTTATTCATTTGCTTAATCTCCTTAACCTATATAGTTTTATGTGTTTTTTATTTTGGTGATTTATTTTATATATTAACTATAAAATATAAACTTTAAGAACTTTTTAAATAAATCTTAAGTATTCTTAAGT
>NZ_JAKEDR010000160.1 GCF_023653455.1 Paraclostridium ghonii | reverse complement strand
CCCCTCCATGTGTACCGTTTATCGCATTTCTAAAATCCATTTAAGCACCCCCTTATATCTCAACCGCTACAGAGATATCTTCCATAGCATCTATCAAGTACACAGATATCTTTAAAAATACTTTATCTTTTGTGTTAGCTTCTTTAATCTCTTGCTCGCTCATAGTAGATACATCATAGTTGTTCTCTTTCAAATACTTAGTTTGAGCTTCTATATCTATCTCAACTTTATAATCTTTGCCTATAATATCATCGATAGCCAACTGACTTAAATACAAGCTTATATTTGTAATTAAAAGACATTTATTATCATAAGAGTTAGGCATCTTCCCAACGTAATTTGATATTGACAATCTTCTTATGTCGTTATAAATTAAGTTCATGGTACTAACTAACTTAATTTTTTGGAACTCTTCTCCCTTTTCGGGGCTAGTAGTAACAAGTGAGTTTACACCCCTTGCAAACCTTATAGCTCCTGCATCTTTTACAAGAACTAATTCTCCATTTTTAATTTTATCTTCCACTAAAGCTTTAGTTGAAGGAGGTATTTTAGTAACTATGCTAGGTATAGCATAAGTTATAGATTGACTAAGTGGAGTTCCCACTATAAACCCTGCAACATAAGTGCAAAACTCGTCGGCAGTTAATGTATCGCCTGTATCAATAGTCACATCACCTTGCGTTAAATTTATTACATATTCATTATCGGGAGCAGTAGTGTTTAAGATTGTTTCTATCCTATACTTAATTTCCTTATCCATTTTAGAAGCAAATTGTTTTATTAATATCTTATCTTCTTCAATTGCAGAAGGCATGGAAAGTATATTAAATTCTAAAGTTTCTAAAACTTCTAAAGCATCACTTGTTTGGGTTTCTGTGCTAAGAACATATACATAAACTTTTTGAGGTTTATATATATTTCCAATCAAAGCTAATTTTATATATTTTTTATTTTTTTCACTTAAGCTACTTGGTATGTCGTATTCTCCTATAACTTCATGCAATCCATTATTAGTTGAATCTTTTAATATTAAAGCAACAACCCCCGAATTACCTCTTTTAAAAGCCGTCTTACCTTTATTTTTAAACTCTACCGAGATATTCGGCAAACCTATTTTAGAAGCCATTCAATCACCTCTTTTTCATATTCTTATAGTTACATTTCCTATAAGTTCTCTATCTTTTTCAACTACTTCAACACGTTCAATGTATTTTATAGTAATTAAAAAATCTAATACCTCACCAACTTCATCCTCAAAGAAATTAGCTTCCGTATTAGATATATTTAAAGTTCTATCTTTAACTTTTAAAGTTCTTGCAAATAAATTATTCAACTCATTTGCTATATCATATCTTTTTAGATCATCGTCACTAAAATACTTAACGCTTACGATAACACCTTTAGAGTTAGATGTATTAGAGGATACACTTGTTTCAAGCGGAATAAGCTTTACATAAAAACATTCATCGTCAAACATCCCAACTTGGGTTTTGTCAAAAATATTAATCCCCTTATACTTATTATTAAGAAGCTTAGTAACAGTATATAAAATATCTTTGTAGGTTAGCATAATTCACCTACTTCCATAAAATTTTTAACATATTATCAAATTCTTTTTCCATTTCAGTTTCAATCTCTTCTATAGTAGTCTTAAGCATATGCTTACCTTCCACAAATCCACCGCTTCTAGTTCTGTGACCTTCTTCAATAGGTGTTGCATATTTTACATTTGTTCCTATTACAACTCTAAAATGAGCCTCTTCCATATCCCAGCTTCTTCTTAAATATCCTGTATCAACTGGAGTTTTCAGCTTCACTTTTCTTAAAAATTTAGTTCCAACTCTATTTAATAAAGTTTTAGCTGCGTTATCAAAACCACTACTAGCGTTGTTCATAGATTTCATCATGCTTGCGAATCCTAAAATATCCATTTAAACCCTCTCCTTTTCCTCGATGAATAGAGTTAAGTGAGAAGGATATTTAAAAGGTTTAGAGGCTAAATAAATAGATAATTCACCCATACTTAAAACCTCTACAGTATCACCTTGTTTTATATCAGTGTTTGGATTTAAAAAAAGTTGATTATTAGAAATTATTTTGCCTGCTCCATCTTCTTTCATAACAGATACAGCACTTTCTTTTTTACTTAAGGCACATTTTATATTTTCAGCTATAACTTTTAATTCAGAAGATGTTATTCCTGTTTCTTCATCTTTGACTTTCACTTTACGTTTTATAGTGCATAAATCAAAGTAAGACATTTCTAATATTTCAGCTTCTGTCATAACAACCTCCAAGATCTAGTTTTAAATGAATCTAAATATTTCATATCGGATTGAGTTAATAAAGCACTTTTAGAAGAATTATCTACAACAGTATTAGAATCAACATTGTACTCTATCCTAGTGTCCCCTCTACTAATAGCTTTTACCTCGCCTGTATTTTCAGTTCCACCACCATTTATCTTAGGCTTAACAATAGATACAACTTTATCCTCTATAAAACTTTCAAGTGCTTCATTTAATTCTTTTAAACCGCAATAGTTTAAAATAATATAAGTAACCTTATTTATATACAAGTTAATTAAATCGTCAAATTTATCGTCTTTAATTTCTAATATTAATTTAATATTTTCAATCATATTTTCACCTGCCTTTTAGACAAATAAAAAGAAGCTAGGATTAACCTAACCTCTCTATTAATTCAGCTTTAGTCATATTAGAATATCCAACTATCCCATTCCCTTTTGCGATAGCCTTTAATTCAGTAACTGTTAAGCTATTCAAATCTTGTTGTGGGGCTTCCACTTCTTCCACTAAGCCGATAGGAGGAATAGAAACCTCCTTATCAACCCTTGAAGCACTTGATTTGTTAGGCGTTTTTATGAACGTATATAGCACACTTTTTATTATTTAAAACGAAAGCATCATAATAAACTCTACCTTCTACCAATTCACCCGATACGCCCGGAGCATCTTGATGAACTTTATATTCAGCTAACTTTATAGGAGCAGTAGTTGCAGAAGGATGTGCCACTATAAACCCTATATTCGCTCCTAAAGTTTTAGAAGTTACTTTAGTAACATACATACCGTCTATTTCAGCTATTATCCCTTTCATTCTCAAATCTTGACCTATGTCTGTATTTAAAATAATTTCCTTAGACTGTTTCATAAGTTTAAATGTAGCTGGATTAACTGCTATTTGTCTGCCAACAGTAGGAACTTTATCTTCATCTAGCTTTTCAGAAGCTTCTGTTATCATGTCATATATATTTTCAACAGTTAAAGCTTCTGTTTTAGTAGTTTTAGCAACCTTTACCATTTCAGCAAATCTATATGCATCTATTTCGGGAGTTATAACTTCGTCTATTTGTCTTTTTAAAGCTTTCCCCGATTCTAAGGCTCTTTTAGTTTCATCATTATCCATTTTATCTATTGCAAATGTAAACGATCTATCTTTTTTCATTGTCATTTCTTGAGAAGCTACGCTTAAAGTTTCTATCGAACCATATCTTGAACCATTTCCAACTCTATCATAATCATTCATTGTGGCAACTCCAACTGCTTGAACAGATACAGTTTTAGCACCTACAAATTCAAAATCTTTATTAATAAATCCATCTGTTTTAGATACCTCTGAAAACCTCTCGTCTACTACTCCACTATAATCTTTTGCATAATCTATACTCATACTTAAATCTCCTTACATAACCTATTATTTTTATTTTCTTTATTAACCTCTAAACCCTTTCAAGAAAGCTGAATCTTCAACCTTTGTAGAGTTATTTGTTGATATCATTCCCTTAGGAGCGTTACCCCTTAATCTTTCTTGCACTTGTCTGTCTACTTCTGCTTGGATATCTGTTTTATACTTTTCTGCGAATGTAGTTAATCTGTCCATTGTAGCCTCTGCATCACCTTCAACCATTACATACTCTGCATACTCGATAGGTAATTCCCTAGAAGCTAATTCCTTTACAACTTGACCCGATAACTTTTCCCTCGCCATTTCAGCTTTCATCTTATTAAATTCATCAAGTTGTTTTTTCATTTCAGCTTGTTGTCTTTCAGTTTCAGACATAGCCTTAAGCTTTTCAGCTTCCTCTATTTGCTTAGTTTTTTCTTCTGTTTTCTTTTCCCATTGCTTAAGCTTTTTAGAAATTATTTTGTCTATATCATCTTGTGTAAAAGTCTTTTCACTTGTAACAGATTCTTCTTTTTCATTCGTATCACTTTGAACATTATCATCATTTACGTTTTCATTATCTATATTTTGAGCTTCATCGGATGCCAATAAT
Source organism: Paraclostridium ghonii (assembly GCF_023653455.1). Taxonomy (GTDB): domain Bacteria; phylum Bacillota; class Clostridia; order Peptostreptococcales; family Peptostreptococcaceae; genus Paraclostridium; species Paraclostridium ghonii. The sequence goes on along the minus strand of NZ_JAKEDR010000160.1, from coordinate 4,008 downwards.
TGAATATTCATTTTTAACATTTCGCTAGCGTTATTTTCAACTTTCATTTTAAAAATCTCCTTCCAAGTTTTAAGTCTGTGTAGACTGTTAAATCCATGTTTATTTAACGTCTAACAAGTAAAAGACAATAAAAAAGAAGCTTAATAGCTTCACATAAACATTTATTATTTTTATTGGTTACTATTTTAGTTACTAAAAAGTTACTAAAAAAATAGCCAATTTTAAGCATTTAGTTACTACTTTAGTAACTGCCTCTAAGTATTGCAATTACTTTTATGTAGCCTTTAAGAGTATACTCGGTTACTAAAGTAACTAACTTTTTCAGATAGCACTATACTTTTTATTTATATATATATAAATCTTAATATTTTTCCTTTATATAGGTGTATAAAATATATTTAGTAACTTTAGTAACTTTAGTAACTATATATCTATATATATTGAAAACACTATATTCTTACGGTTACTAAAACGGTTACTATTTTAAAAATTTTAGTAACTTAAATAGTAACCACCTATTCTTTTGTTACTGGCAATATACAACTTCTACAATTACAATGCATGGGCGGAGCATTAACCCCTGGCATAAAGTCCTTAATATCAAACACCTTACAGTCTAAGCTTCTGCATGTATCACTTGTTCTACCATCTAGATAAGCACAAAACTCGTATTGGGTAAGTCCAGCTTTAGAGTAAGAATCAACTGTAGCTTTAGTTTGCACCCAACAAGTTTCAGTCCTAACTAATCTCCTTGCCTCTTTTATAGTAACATTAAGCTTACTTGATACAACTCTGCTCATATCTTGTATAGAATTACCACGCTTAAGTCCATTATTTAACTCTGTCTTAATAACTAAAGCTAATCGTCTTCGGTTTTCCCATATTCTTTCAGAGAATGTAAGCCCCGACCAATTAGTCTTTATAGCTTCTTTAGCTAAACTTGCACTTATCATATTGAAGCTAGAATTTGCATTCAATTGTTCAAGCTTCTCATTGTATGTATACATATAACGCTCTATAAGGCTATTATTAAGCAATTCTTGCTCTTTATGGTATAAATTATCAAGTAGTGAGTTAATTGAGTTTAAAACCGATTCTAGTCTATATTTTGCATATCCATTATTTCCATCTATATCTGAATACAAATAAGCTAATTCTTTTTTAATTTCTCTTTTAGTATTAACTAACTCTTTTTTAAGCTTCTTAACTATCTTTTCAGTATCCTTTTCAGCTAATTTATCATCAATCATAGCTCTTTTTAACCAATAATCCCTATTCTTCATTTACAACATCTTCCTCGCATTATTCGTGTTTTGGGTTTATCTCATATTCTCCAAATTCCTTTTCTTTTTCCTTATCTATTGCTTTTATTTCAGCTTCTACGTCCTCCACAAAAGGTAATTGAGATAATAGTGTTTCATTTGAAACGATGCCCGTTAAATCTCTAACCATTGTAACCGTTTCTGTGTCATTAGATGGGATATTACGAGTAAATATAGGCTTTATATCTAAGTATGTAAAATCAGAGTTATTAGCTATTTTAAAGTGTATAGTCATTAACTCTATTCGCTTCATAATGCCTTTTCTAAATTTGGATTCTTTTATAGCAGTAGCATTTTCCATAGTAAGAAGCTTATACTTAATGGCTATCCCGCTAAGATTACCTGCAAAGTTTTCGTCTGACATATCTACAACATTTGAAAATTTATGAATATCTTTATTAAGCCTGTTCTTATAGTTTTCAAGTGCAGTATCATTTATGTTTTTGATAAGATATCCTGCATCTCCATCCATGCCAGAAAAGTTTAAAACTCTATTTTCTTTAAAATTAAGTGGTTTACCCTTTTCATCCTCTTCCTCAATCAAAACGCCCTTTATCATTAGTATTGCATTTGTAAAGTATTCAAAGTCGTTAGCTGTGTCTGATTCAGCTTTATCGTAAGCATTTATAATACTTATAGCCTTTTCAAAGTCCCCTATTCTTTGTCTATTGTTTTCATAAGTTGAGATAGGAACTTGACCGAAAAAATGTTCTGAACCTAATTTAAGCGTTAGCTTATCATTCTCTTTTATATATTCCTTAATACTATTATTGTCATAAGTGTAAATCCTAAGTTTGTCCTTATCTAATTCATTGTATAGGATAGCAAATATTTCAGCTTCTTCAAGGGAGTTATCATACACAACTATAGTATTTTCAGTATCTAAACATTTAAACCTTAAATCAGAAGCGTTATCTGTATATAAAAGTTCGTACGCATAACCACAGATTGATTGCTCTTGTGCTAAAGTTGTATTATTGTCTATTTCATCATTGTATAAGAAGCTTTCACTTATCTTATCAAGCAAATCTTTGTTATGTGATTTATAACTTATTGGTTTTCCTACCATGTAACCTACAAAGTTATCTGTTATGTAAGCGGCATAATTATGACTTAATTTATTTTGTGGTTTGTTTGAATCAGTATAGGATCTATTAAGTATGTCATTCATATTGTTGTAATACTTTTTCATTTCAAGTATTCGGTTGCGTTCTTTTTGATGGTCTTCTATAAGCTTCAAAATAACTTTTTCAGAAAACACAGTATCTTTATCCATTTTAATTTTTCTTACTGTGTCGAATATATTAATCAATATAGCACCCCCTACTTACTAGCTATAAACCCTATCGCAACACACACTATAATTAATAGTATTTTTATACTAAGTGCGATTATAGAAGGCATAAATATCGTTGACCATTTTAAAGCTATAATTCCTAATAAATTTAATATTGAAGCTATGAACGTAAATAAATAACATAGTTTAAATATCATAATAACCCCCCCTTATATTCCGTATTTGTTCCTATTGAATTTCTTTCCTGTAAGCTTCATATCACTATAAATTGCATATCGAATACTATCAAGTACGTCATCATATAACTTTATAGGCTCATCTTTACCTTTTGCCCAAACATAGTTGTAAATTTCTTTTTTAAATACATCTACATTCTTTTCCAAAACAAGAAGCTTATTAGTTTTAAATAAAGTAGCAATAGAACTTATTCCCTCTAGAACTTCTTTACTAGCGTTTAATGCTTTTATTCCTGCTACTCGCATTTTATTTATATAATCGGGTCTAGCATAATCACAATAAAAATTAATGTTTCCATATTGGCTTATAATATCTTTTGCAATTCCAATCCAATATTCAATATCCTTGTGTTGGGAAGCATATTCTTTTAATAGATAATATTTGCCATCAGTGGAAAGTCCTATTAAAACAATAGAACCGTAATGCTCCCATCCGAAGTCAACACCTGCAAAATACTTTTTAAATTCTACATTGTCAACGTCTTTTATATAATGGATATTCTTATTAAAATCTCGATAAACCACTCCTTCAGATGCAACCCATACCCCTAAAATATCTCTATCGTAAAACATTCCACTTGGAGTAGCTGCTTCTATTGATTCAACGTATTCTTTATTTAGGAATGTATTATCGTATATGGTAAAGTTAAAAGCTTTTATATTTAATTGGCCATTGCTTAACCTTTGACCATCTTCATCAACGTAATCTATCTTTACAGTATGAGTAGGATTTTCGGGGTTTGTATCCATGTAAATTCTTGCACCTTCATATGAACATCTTGAAATAGCTTCTTTTACGAAAGTATCATGTAATGTAGTTGCTTCATTTAATAAAGCCCCCGCAGAAGTAAATCCTCTCATTTGCTTAAATGCATCACTTGTAGCCCCATGAAAGCAATAAACTTTATTACCAAATATATCTAATGCGTTAGACTTATCAAGTTTGAGTTCCTTCCCTAAAATCTTTTCCATATCATCAAGGATATTTCTTCGTATAGAAGCTTGACTTGTACCGCCAATTATAAAGGATAATCCCATGTTTTCATATTTCGCAATATGAGCCAAGAATATATATATTAATATCCATGTTTTACCTGCTCTTTTTGCACCACTACATATCAAAATCTTCGGATTCTCATTTTTAACGCAATCG